>JBAUGO010000267.1:0-2834 GCA_049679775.1 Anderseniella sp. | reverse complement strand
GATCATGGCCTTCGGCGTTACACTTGCCGCCTACCTTGAGCTATTTTTGACTTCCTGGATGGCCCAGTCGCGGAAGGCCTGGGCAATCGGTGGCATTTCGTCATTGAATGGCCATATCAGCTGATAGCCATTTGTTGTATTGACCAGCCTGGAAACGGGTTGCACCAGGGTGCCTTGTTCGAGGTCTCTTTCAATCAGGTGGCGCCAGGCCAGGGCAATTCCACTGCCATTGCGCGCCGCATCAATAACCAGCGGATAATTGTTTATCTTCATCTTGCGCTGTGCCACAGGCAAGGGAAGGCCAACCTCTGTAAGCCAGATGGCCCAGTTCATCCAATGCCATTGCTCGTATTCAAGATCCAGCAAATCTGCAGAAGGCAGGTCCTCCAATTTGAACCCATTTGGAAATCGATCAAGATATTGCGGTGAACAGACGGGGAAAACTTCTTCTTCGAACAGCAGTTGGCTGTCATAGCCAATCCAGTTGCCTTCACCGTGTACGATGCCAATCTGAAACTCGCTACTGAACACATCTGCTTCCACATCAGTGGTTCTCAATTGAATCAGGCACTGCGGGTGTTGTGCTTCGAAGCGGTGCAATCTCGGCATCAACCACATTGTCGCAATTGATGTATCGGTAACAACATCAAGTATATGCGTATCATCCTTTTTGCGAACTTCATCTACCGCATTGGCCAGATGGGTCAGGGCAATTGATACGGTGTTCTGAAACAACTTGCCGCGATCGTTCAATTGAACCGAACGGTGCCCACGATGAAACAGCGACACCCCAAGGCTTTGCTCCAGTCCACGAATTTGCTGGCTTACTGCAGGAGCGGTTACGTTCAACTCCTTCGCCGCCAGCGCAAAGCTGCAATGGCGCGCTGCGGCCTCAAACGCGATAAGTGGATCAAGGCTTGGGAGCTTTTTTCGAATATCCTGCATAAGATTTACTAATCCAAAAGCCATAGAAATGATAGTTTGAACTGCTTTTAGACATAAAATATCTTTTTAGTTTCTGATAATCAACGCATTGTGAGGACCATTGATATGAATGCACCAGTCATTGAAAAGCGACAAGGCGATGCGCCATTTTGTGCAGACCCTGCAACTTCATTCACCATGCCGGCACGCTTTTACACCAGCTCAGAGACCTATGAACTGGAAAAGGAAGCGATATTCTACAAGACCTGGCACTATGCCGGGCATGTGTCGCAAGTCATGGAAAACGGTAGCTACTTCACAACCTCCATCCACGAGCAGAACGTATTTGTTGCCCGTGGGCGCGATGGCAATTTGCGAGCATTTTACAATGTGTGTGCCCATCGTGGTCATGAACTTCTCACTGGGGCCGGCAAGAAGCAGGTGATCACCTGCCCCTATCATGCCTGGGCTTTTGACTTTAACGGCGACCTTATTTCGGCGCGCAACTCGGAAAATGTTGCCGGGTTCAACAAGTGTGAATTTTCGCTCAAGCCGGTTCGGCTGGAAGTGTTCTGCGGCATGATCATGATCAATCTGGATCTGGATGCCATTCCATTCAAACAGCAATTTGATGGGCTGGAAGAAGAAATCCGCAGCTATATGCCGAGCGTCGACAATCTGTCATTTGCCCAGCGCGACACGTTTGAAGTTGAGTCAAACTGGAAGGTGCTGGTTGACAATTTTCTCGAGTGTTATCACTGCGCCCCCGCGCACAAGGATTTCGTTGATCTGGTCGACATGAACTCCTACCGCACGATCACTCACAAGCGCTACTCGTCCCAGTGTGCCGGTGCACCACGCACCACCAATTCCAAGGCCTACAGTTTTGAGCCGGGAGAGGTTGATTTCGGATATGCGGGCTTTTTCGTGTGGCCGAATTTTACGATCTGGATTTACCCCGGAGAAGCCAATTTGTCTGTGTTGCAGATGAACCCGGCCGATGTGACCAAAACCATTGAATATCAGGACTGGTTTACCCCTGGCGGCGTGCTGACCCCGCAGTTGAAAGAGGCCGCTGATTATCAAAAGAACGTACTACAGCCCGAAGACATCGGCTTATGTGAAAGTGTGCAGCGCGGTTTGTATTCAAGGGGCTACAATCAGGGTCGCTTTATCGTTGACCACGGTAAAACCGAGTTGAGCGAGCACGCTGTCCATCATTTTCAGTCAATGGTTATGCAAGCGCTTGGCGCAACGCCGCAATAACTATCCGTTCATTGCTCGGGTGGGGGTGTTGAAATGAGGCCACCAGACCACCCGCGCCAATGACCTCAAGCACCGCGCGCGCTGGCGCGAGCCTTCATGGCCTTGGCCGCGCGGGTATAGCCACCATCTGAGCCGTCAATGAAGTGCACATGCAATGACTGGGCCATGTCAAACAACAGGCAGGTCATCAGGGCGGAAGGTGATTTCCACACACCATAGACCAGATGGCCCGCCGCATATTCTGCTTCCAGCAAGGCTTCCAGTGCGGCTGCCTGTTGCTCGCTGACGTCAATGACCATGCGCAGGGCGCCATCAAATTTGCGATAGTCCGTATTGGCGCGCATTTCGGCACCGTATTTTTCAGGCTCATACTCTCCCAGCGTCTTGTTGAACGTTTCCGCATAGCGCTGGGCAATGCCTGTCAAGACAGTCCACATGAAGCCGAGATAGCTGCCCCTGGTGGATTTGAGCGCCGCGCGCTCCACGGCGAATGATTTTGAGAACACGCTCTCAAGCTTGAGGTTGGTTTTCTGGACAGGTGCGAACTCGCTGATAGGTCTGCCCAGAATTTCTGTGAACGTTTCACTCAAACGGCTGTGGGGAACGCTGCCGGTAGTTTGCAGAATGAGTGTCATCATGACACC
>JBAUGO010000266.1:0-1870 GCA_049679775.1 Anderseniella sp. | reverse complement strand
CAGCGCGAAGCGCATCGGCAGCACCGCTATTCAGGGGAAACAGACCCAGTAAGGCAGGGGTAACGATCGCCGCCATGAGCGAAGAACACCATAATATGATCATCATGAAAATGATTGAGCGTGCCGTCATGCGACCCGCTCTGGCCATGTTGGCGGCTTTGCCAATACCAACGATGAGCAAGGTAAAAACCAGGGGAATGACGGTCATTCTGAGGCCATTGAGCCACATGGTGCCAATGACATCGGCACTGTCAACCAGCCATTCCGCCTTTGGTCCGAACAACAGCCCGGCGAATATCCCCAGAACCAGTGCGGCTAAGATGATCAGCGCTTTGGCCATTAATCTCCCCCGAAACAAAATATCTGTTTTGAGCATTGATACAGCCGCAACGGGCACTGGCAAGCAGAGAGTGGCTGTAAAATCTTCTGCGATCGATTTTCCTCCTTGGTCTGGGCGGATAGGATGCGCTAGGGACGGCCATTGGGTTCACAGTTTTGTTGATCGGGGACATGACCAGTCATGACTAAAGAGTTTTTCGGCACGGACGGTATCCGGGGCCTGACCAATCAGCATCCGATGACGGCAGAAATTGCCATGAAGGTCGGCCAGGCGGCAGGCCGGCATTTTCTGCGCGGCGATCATCGTCACCGTGTGGTGATCGGTAAAGACACGCGACTGTCTGGTTATATGATGGAAAATGCGCTGGTCGCGGGCTTTACCAGCGTGGGCATGGATGTCGTGCAGGTGGGTCCCATGCCCACTCCCGCTGTTGCCATGCTGGTCCGATCCATGCGCGCGGACCTCGGCGTGATGATATCGGCCAGCCATAATCCTTTTCATGATAATGGCATCAAGTTATTTGGCCCTGATGGTTTTAAATTGTCCGACGCCGATGAGTTGAAAATTGAGTCCTATCTTGATCAAGATGCAAAGCTCGCGCCGGCGGCGGATATTGGCCGTGCCAAGCGTTTTGAGGATGCGCGCGGACGCTACATCCATGCGGTGAAGATGTCGCTGCCGGATCATATCCGGCTGGATGGGCTGAAGGTCGTTTGCGATTGTGCCAACGGGGCCGCCTATGAAGTTGCGCCTTCCGCTTTCTGGGAACTGGGCGCGGAAGTCATCGCCATTGGCGTCAATCCCAATGGCCTGAACATCAACGACAAATGCGGCTCCACGGATGTTACTGCGCTGCAGGAATCGGTAGTTGCAAGCGGCGCCCATATTGGCGTCGCGCTCGATGGCGACGCGGACCGGTTGATCGTTGTCGATGAAAAAGGGCAGGTTGTGGACGGGGATCAGCTGATGGCGCTGATCGGCTCGAGCTGGAGCCGCAACGGATTGCTCACCGGCGATGGAGTCGTCGCGACGGTCATGTCGAACCTTGGACTGGAACGGTTCCTGAATGCGCAGAATCTGGACTTGGTCCGCTCCCAAGTGGGCGATCGCTATGTTCTGGAAGAGATGAAAAAAGGCGGTTTCAATGTCGGTGGAGAACAATCCGGACATATGATCCTGCTCGACCATGGCACGACCGGTGACGGTACCGTCGCCGCGTTGCAGGTCATGGGCGAGCTGGTGGAGAGCGGGAAGCCCGCTAGCGAACTGCTGCATCTGTTTGATCCCGTGCCGCAATTGCTCAAAAATGTGCGTTATTCCGAAGGCAGGCCGCTGGAAAATGAAAAGGTCAGGGCGGTTATCGCCGAAGCTGAAAAAGAATTGGATGGCGTCGGACGTCTGGTCATTCGTCCATCGGGCACCGAACCGCTGATACGGGTTATGGCCGAGGGTGACAATAGTGATCAGGTCGATCTGCTGGTAGACCGCATTTGTGCGGTGGTCGAAGAGGTTTCCAGATAATGCTAGAAA
>JBAUGO010000265.1:0-5395 GCA_049679775.1 Anderseniella sp. | reverse complement strand
AGGTGACCCCGTGTCAAAACCGCGTCCTGCCACCAGTTTTTTGAATCAGGCCCGTTCTGGCTGGAAACCGAAGAAGGTCGCTTTCTCAAGAGACCTTGGCATATCGCCGGTGGATAAAGAGGTGGCTCAAATAGTGGAGACTGCAGCGCGACGCCTTGAAGATGCAGGTGTCATTGTTGAGGAGTCTCATCCTGACCTTTCCGAAGCCAAGCAATGCTTTCATGTTCTGCGTGCGCTTGCGTTTGCAACCGGGATGAAGCCGCTGCTGGAAAATCATAAGGACAAGCTGAAACCTGAGGTGATCTGGAATATCGAGCAAGGCCTTGCACTGAGTGCCGATGATATCGTGCGAGCTGATCATCAGCGGGCTGCCATGTTCCAGCGCACACTGGCCTTCTTCAACGACTATGATCTGTTGCTTTGCCCGGCGACAATCGTTGCTCCGTTTCCTGTCGAGAACAGGTATGTAGAAGAATGCGACGGATACAGGTTTGATAATTATATTGAATGGCTGACGATCGTGTCTGCAGTGACCAGTATTTGCTCTCCCGCCATGAGTATCCCGGCCGGGTTTACAAAAGAAAACCTGCCTGTTGGTATCCAGATTGTTGGCAGATCCAATTGTGATGGTGAAGTGCTGGCAGGTGGCAAGCTGCTTGAAGATATCCTTGGTCTATCGGATAGGGTACCGATTGATCCGCGTACTTGACCGGTATTATATACACAAATATCAAAGCGCTAGTTGCATGGCGTAATACGGAGTAAATTGAATGCTGGGTTTGATGCAGGACTGGCCATTGCTTGTCCATACTATTCTGGATCATGCGTCACGCTGGCATGGCGATCGTGAAATTGTGTCACGTCGCGTTGAAGGAGACATATCCCGGACCAATTATCGTGAGCTTGATGGCCGTGCCCGCGCACTTGCCTCGGCTGTGCAAGGCAGGCTTGGCGTCAAACTTGGTGACGTTGTATGCACCATGTCCTGGAACGGCTACCGGCACCTTGAAACCTGGGACGGTATCATGGGATTGGGGGCGATTGTTCACACCCTGAACCCGCGTCTGTTTGCCGACCAGCTGAGTTATGTAATCAATCACGGCGAAGGCAAGTGGGTATTTCTGGACGCCACATTCGTGCCAATCCTCGAGGCAATTCAAGACAGGCTTCCCAAGGTCAAGGGCTATGTCATCATGACTGACGGGGCGAAGATGCCAGCCTCCACCACGTTGAAAAATGTCATCAATTACGAAGCGCTTGTGAGTGAAGGGGACCGGGCTTTCAAGTGGCCGACATTTGACGAAAACACAGCTTGCGGCATGTGTTACACATCCGGCACAACAGGTAATCCCAAAGGCGTAATGTATTCGCATCGCTCCAATGTGCTACATGCACTGGTATCCAGTGGTGGTGACGCATTATGCATGGCATCGAAAGATGTATGGATGCCGGTTGTTCCCATGTTTCATGCAAATGCGTGGTCGCTTGCGTTCTCTGTGCCGATGTCCGGAGCCAAGATGGTCATGCCGGGTCCGCGTATGGATGGTGAGGCGATCTATGAACTGCTCGACACTGAAAAGGTGACAGCTACTGCGGCTGTTCCAACTGTCTGGCTCATGCTGCTGCAATACCTTGAGCAGAACCCGGACCTGAAACTACCTCATTTGAACAAAGTGGTTATTGGGGGTGCTGCCTGTCCGGAAAGCATGATGAAGGCATTCGAGGACAAATATGATGCGCAGGTCATCCACGCCTGGGGCATGACGGAAATGTCTCCCCTCGGATCGCTCGGCACACGCAAGGGCGGGCTAGAGCGGTTGAGTGATGATGAATGGTGGCAGGTAAAGCTGAAGCAGGGCCGTCCCGCATACTCTGTAGAGATGAAAATCACTGATGATGAAGGCAATGAAATGCCTCATGATGGCAAGAGCTTTGGCCGTTTGAAGGTTAAAGGCCCTAGCATTGCCAGGTCATATGCCAAAGGCGAAGGCGCAGACGTATTTGATGAGGAAGGTTGGTTTGACACAGGTGATGTTTCAACGCTTGATCAGTATGGCTATATGCAGATCACTGACCGTTCCAAGGACGTGATCAAGTCAGGTGGCGAGTGGATTTCCTCGATTGATCTTGAAAATTCAGCTACCGGCTGTCCCGGCGTGGCAGAAGCTGCAGCCATAGGCATGGCTCACCCCAAATGGGATGAGCGGCCGGTTCTCGTGATTGTCAAGAAACCTGGAGCAGATCTAACCCGCGAACAGGTTCTGGATCACATGAAGGACAAAACAGCAAAGTGGGCCATGCCGGATGATGTGATTTTTGTGGATGAAATTCCGCACACTGCCACCGGCAAGATTTCAAAACTCACTCTTCGCGAGCAGTTGAAAGGCTATGTGTTGCCTACTGTTTGATTGCAGCATCAAACATGGATGTGGCTTTGTCGAACTTGTCACGGCATCCTGGATTGCAAAAGCCAACCACATGTCCTTGATAGTGTGTCAGCGCATCGGCGGAGACAGGATTTCCAGACCATGGGCAGACAGTGTTTACGGCGTTTTTGATGTCGCGTTTTGTCATCTGATTTTGCTCCCTTTGAGTTGATGATGATTGACAATAGCGACTTGCTTGTTGTTTGCATCTGGTGAGTTTCCGATTTAGCCGGATGTTTTCCGGTGTATATGGCAGGTCTACAATGGCGCGCATCCTTGATCAGATCGATGAGAAATTACTGGAACTTTTGCAAGTTGATGGTCGATTGCCGCTCAAAGCGTTGGGAGCTGAGGTCGGATTGTCGACTTCGGCAGTGCAGGAACGAATTGCAAGATTGAAAGCAGAAGGCGAGATTCTGGGTTTTACCATTCGCAGGCCAGATCGCGGTGCGATGATCCATGCATTCATAGAGGTTACGACGGATATCCCTAACTGCCAGAACCTTGCACCTGCCATTGCGCGTTATAGTGAAGTGAAAACGCTTGACTCGATATCTGGCAAACCAGACATGATTGTACTTGTTAAGGTTCCGACGACACTTCGGTTGCAGGAAATTCGCGATGAGATTGCAGCAATGGAACACGTGACAAATGTTGAGTCGAAAGTGTCAATGAAGCGCCGTTATGAACGGCACTGATCAGATTGCTTCGTAATCTGTATCCAGTGACAGCTCGCCATGAGCGCGCACGAGGCCTTGCTCGATAAGATGCTCCACATGTGCCAGTGTCGATAGTGCGGCTGCTGAGTGCAGCTTAGGATCGACGTTGGCATAGACCTTTTTGACTACATCCATGATTTGGCGTTGACCATCCTGAATGTATTGCAGAACTGCTTTTTCACGCATCATCCGATGACCCAGAAACGCACGCGCAAAGCGTTGTGGGTCTTTCTTGGATGGACCGTGGCCGGGCAAATACAGCTTGTCCTGCTTGCGTTCCATAAGGGTGCGCAAGGACGCAAAATAGTCTGCCATGTGCCCGTCAGGTGGCGCGATGACGGACGTGGACCATGCCATCACGTGATCACCGCAAAACAGCGATTGTTCCTCCATGAGGGCAAATGCCATGTGGTTGGAACAATGACCTGGTGTGAAAACGCCTTCGAGGGTCCAACCATCTCCCTCTATTTTATCACCGTGGGAAACTTTCTGGTCAGGCATGAATTCATGATCCCCGGCAGCATCCAGCGTTATATCACCGGATGTTATTGCCTTGGCTGGTCGGCCAGACCCGTGCGGACCATATCCATAGGTAACAGCACCAGTTGCTTCCTGAAGCCGATGAGCAAGCGGAGAGTGATCGCGATGTGTGTGAGTAATAATGATATGGCTGACCGTTTCCCCATGCACAGCCGCAAGCAATGCATCAAGCTGATTTTCATCCTCCGGGCCCGGATCAATGATGGCGACACTACCTTGGCCGACGATGTAGGTGTTGGTGCCCTTGAAGGTGAAGGGGCCGGGATTGTTGCAGGTGATACGGCGCACCAGCGGTGACAGCCGAGAAACTGCACCAGGTACAATGTCAAAATTCTGATCAAATGTAATATCATTCATGGTGCAGAATGCTTTGTTATGTTGCGGCAATTGTAAAACGCAAATATACCCATGACCTAGAACAACCAAACCGTCAAATCAGTGTCGAGGATTTTACTCATGACCGCATCCACCACCCTTTCCCCCACGCTTGCTGGAACACTTCTTGGCAACAATGGCAAGCTTGATCTGATGCGTGCTGTGTTACTGGCTGTTGCCGGGTCACTGCTGTTATGGGCGTCAGCAAAAATATCCGTACCATTCTGGCCAGTGCCCATGACAATGCAGCCATTTGTTGTGCTGGGTCTGGGTGCTGCCTTCGGTTGGCGGCTCGGTATGGCGACTGTAGCGCTTTACCTGCTTGAAGGTGCGCTTGGATTGCCTGTGTTTCAAGGAACACCGGAAAAGGGTATCGGCCTTGCCTATATGGCGGGTCCGACAGGTGGTTATCTGGCAGGTTTTCTGGTTGCTGCCGGTGTCACGGGCTGGCTTGCAGAGCGCGGGTTTGATCGTAATGTATTGACCATGACACTGGCCATGCTGGCTGGCATGTCGATCATTTACCTGCTTGGTGTTGGCTATCTTGCCTCGTTGATCGGTCTCGACAAGGCGTTGACTTTCGGTCTGTACCCGTTTGTCATTGGTGATATCGCCAAAATCATTCTGGCAGCTATCGTGTTTCCAGCAACATGGAAATGGTTAAACCGGAATGCCTGAAGCCTTCATCTGTGATTATGTGCGCACGCCCATTGGACGTTTTGGGGGTGCGCTGTCAGGCGTTAGAGCCGATGACCTTGCAGCGGTGCCTCTGTCTGCACTGATGGCTCGCAATCTTGATGTTGACTGGGCAGCCATTGATGATTGCATTTTTGGATGCGCCAATCAGGCAGGCGAGGATAACCGCAATGTGGCCCGCATGGCATTGTTGCTGGCCGGCATGCCGTACCAAATCCCGGCAAGTACGATAAACCGGCTCTGCGGCTCAGGCATGGATGCCATTTTGTCAGCAGCGCGTGCCATCAAGGCGGGCGAAGCAGACATATGCCTGGCTGGTGGTGTGGAAAGCATGAGCCGTGCACCGTTTGTCATGCCCAAGGCTGATACGGCGTTTTCGCGCACAGCAGAAATCTATGACACAACCATTGGCTGGCGTTTCGTCAACAAGCTGATGAAGAAGCAGTATGGTGTGGATTCCATGCCCGAGACCGCCGAGAACGTGGCTGAGGACTATCAGGTCAGCCGTGAAGATCAGGATGCATTTGCGATACGCTCACAAGCAAAGGCAGGCCAAGCCATGGCTTCAGGTCGGTTGGCAAAGGAAATCACCCCGGTTGTTATAGCCAGTCGCAAAGGCGATGTGATCGTGGATACGGA
>JBAUGO010000264.1:0-1514 GCA_049679775.1 Anderseniella sp. | reverse complement strand
CTGAAATCAGCAGGATAAAGGTCTGCAGTCAAACGTGTTTCAAATCCGTGATATTGATCTGGACCAATAAAATGCATTTTGCCCGAAAGCGTGGTTTGATAACCGAGATCACGCAGGTAATGGGCATAGGTTGGAGCAGAAGCTGGCATTTCTGCCGCATTGTCATAGGCTCCAATGGTGGAGCAAAGCTGGCCCGTTGCCATAGAAAAACGCGACGGTGCACATAGCGGAAAGTTACAATAGGCGGTTTCAAACACCACACCATTTTCCGCCAGCCTATCCAGATTTGGAGAATGGCATATCTTGTCACCATAAGCTCGAAGTGAACGTGCGGTCAGCTGATCCACTTGTACAAACAATATGTTAGGCATGCGCGACATGCTGAAACTCCAATTAGAAAACATGTTTGGTAATGGAAGATTGGCGGCCAATGTTACGGCCGCCAAATTCAAGCTTATCTGGAAAACAGCAATTCACGCTGGATGACGGGTGATTCTTTTGGATCAAGCCCAAACTCGGTCAAAAACGCTTCATACATCTGCTGGGTACGACCAGTTTCATAGTAGTAGAAAATGGTGTGATCGACCCAATCACGAAATGTCTTGTCTGTTTCCCGGCGAACTGCCATCGAAGATGGAGAACTGAAAGCAGGAGTTGGAATAACAAGTTTGCCAGTTCCAAATTTTTTCTTGGCTGCTAACAACGGCGGGTGGAATAAGGATACCGCATCCACGCGACCTGATTGGAATGCTGCAAGCGCAGCACCATTGTCAGGGAACCGTTGTATGTCGGCATTCGGAATGGTGCGTGTCAAGAATGCGTCCATGCTGGTAGCCTGCGGCACGGCAACTTTGATCTCAGTCTTATTCAGGTCTTCCCATTTTTCTACTGCCAGATCATCGCGCGCTAAAACAGCCAGTGAAATATACAGTAAGGGTTGGAATGGGTAATCGACGACCATCGCTCGTTTTGGTGTTGCATCGAGAAACATCATGTCGATCTTGTTTGCCTGGAGGGCAGCAATTGCGGTTGCCCAGGTTACTTCAACCGGCACCATTTCAACCTCCAACTCGTCAGCCATGGCTTTGCTCAAGCTGACAATAAGTCCACTGTCCCACTCGCCAGTTGTAGGATTTTTCGAATACCATGGTGGCGCCTGGGTAACCCCAACACGCAGTTTTTTGGTTTCAAGAATCGTATCCCAAGTAGATTTTTCCTGAGCAAACGCTGTAAAGGCAGTCACAAGAACCGCTAATGCGGTAAGCCCTGCCAGGAATAGGCGGGAAAGTTTATTGGTCATTTTCATTCTCCTTCTTTGTTTAGTCCAACGGTTGATTAATCAGGCAGTTTGAAAAGCGAATGGCCTTCGAGAAACTCACGCATGCGTTGCGATTCAGGATTTTTCAGAATGTCTTGCGGTTTGCCCTGTTCAAGAATTGTACCTTGATCCAGAAACAGCACCCGGTTCGCAACGTGATAGGCAAAGCCAAGCTCATGGGTAACAACCAGCATGG
>JBAUGO010000263.1:0-6050 GCA_049679775.1 Anderseniella sp. | reverse complement strand
GCAGAATGCTTGATCCGATAGCCGACAAGCTGTTGATTGCGTCGGTTCTGTTGGCTGTGACGTATACTGGCGAGATCAAGGGCGTTCACATTTGGGCGGCAGTCATTATCCTGTGCCGCGAGATTCTGGTATCGGGACTGCGCGAATTTCTGGCGGAGCTTCGTGTGTCAGTGCCGGTCACACAATTGGCCAAATGGAAAACCACTGTTCAAATGGTGGCGATCGGATTTCTGATTGTCGGTTCGGCAGGTGACAAGTTTTTTACCCATACATCCACAATCGGGCTGACGTTCCTGTGGGTGGCAGCGGTTATGACGATTTATACCGGCTTTGATTATTTCCGCGTAGGCGTGCGCCATGTGATGGAAGAGGACGAATGAAGGTTTTGTATTTTGCGTGGGTACGTCAGCGCACCGGCACGGGTGAGGAAACCATCGACCTGCCAGAGGGCGTGGTAACGGTTGGTGATCTTGCAGCACATTTATCGCAACGCGATGAAGGGTATGCGGCTGCGTTCGAGAACATGTCGGTTATCCGTGCTGCCGTTGACCAGGAGCATGTCGGGCTTGATCATCATCTGGCTGGCGCGCGTGAAGTGGCGTTCTTCCCTCCGGTGACGGGCGGGTAGATTATACTTTAAAGCCCGCGTTGTTTCAGGCGTGCGTCGATCAAGTCTCGTGCGGTGCCTTCGCGCTTGAAGCAGTTTTCAATATTGGAGATGCGGCTTGATATGCTGATCTCGGGAAAGCCGAACCTCGCCATGTCAGATCGCATGGCTGCGGTTACGCGGGTCAACCCGTCCGTATCATAAGCCTCCTCATCTCGCAGGCGCAGGATAGCAATACAATCGCTCAACGCCTCGTTGTAAAGGTGTTCCGGGCCGTTGCGCGGTGGGTGTGGAATATCAACATCACCGGTCTGATGATGGCCACATTCATGCAGGGAAATGAATTTTTGAAAATCTGCAGTAGTGGCCTGAAAGTTTGAACGCACCACTTCCGGTTTACCGTCCTTGTTGCGCCAGGCCACTCCAGCTGCGACATCAGCCCTGCCACCGCCTGAGCGATCAGTAAAGATGACCTGTTCGCCCTTGTTGTTGATGCAAGTGGGAGCGGGCACAACTTCGAAAGTCTGTGCGGCAGTGCCAACCGTAAACAAGGACATCGCGGCAATGACGAGGGCAAGTCGTTTCAATGGTTGTCTGCCTCTGCATACTTGCCACCTGATAGCAATTGTTCGGCCAGTATTTCATCTCGGCCATAGACATCGCGCCTGAAATTTACCGAACCATCCTTGTTGGCGAAGGCGGTCAGGTAGGTGACGTAGACTGGAATACTTTGTTTCAGTTTGACGATACGACGTTCATTGGATGCGATCTGGTTGTTGATTTTGTCCAATGTCCAACCCTGACCACGCAGGATGACTTCTGCCAGTTTTGCCGGATCCTGCACACGCATACAGCCATGTGAAAACACGCGAAGATCCTTCTGGAACAGGTTTTTTGCCGGGGTGTCATGGATGTAAACATTGTATTTGTTGGGGAACATGAACTTGATACGCCCGAGAGCGTTTTTCTCGCCAGTATCCTGACGCAAGCTGTAAGGCACGCGGCTCATGCCTGACCAGTTGACCGAAAAGGGGTTTACCTCCTTGCCAGACTTGTCGAGTACGCGGATGCCTTGGCGTTGCAAGTATCCAGCATCCTTTTTCAGCTTGGGCAAGTATTCGGCATTGGCAATCGAAGATGGAACATTCCAGTACGGATTAATGACCAGGTATGTCATGTTTTCGGTAAACACAGGTGTCTTGTGGAAGGTCTTGCCAACCACGACGCGCGCGGTGTGGATGGTTTTGCCATTGTCGACAACCTTCAACTCCTGATCAGCCAGATTGACGAAAACATAAAAACCACCAGGTTCACGGTCCAGCCATCGGCGGCGCTCAAGGTTGACTTCAAGCTGTCTGATGCGCTTATCCACGGGCACATTCATTTGCTCAAGTGTTGTTGCACCAATCACGCCATCATCGGTTAGGCCGTGGCGCTCCTGAAATTTCCTTACCGCTGCAACGGTTGTTTTGTCGTAGGTGTCATCAACCGGTCTTGTTGCCGGGTCCATGTCGCCAACGGTGACGAGCAGTTCGCGCAAAAGTGGCAAGCGCACATCAGTATCGCCCGGTTTGAGAGGTTTTCCGGCTGGAATTTCGGGCCAGCCGCCTGCGCTTGCGATATCACGATATTTTTTCAATGCCTCTACCAGGCGATGATAGCGTTTGTCCTCAGGCATCAGTTTTTCCAGGTACGGGCCGAGATCATCGACCTGTTCGGCCCCATCCAGCAAGTAGGCAGCCCCCAGTTCAGTCACGGAAATATCGTTTTGCTTTGAAACCGTGCTGGGCAACACGCGCCCTCTTGTCAGATCACGGCCAAGGTCAATGAACGCGCTGGTCAACAGCATTTCAAGCTCGGCAAGCGCGCGCGGGTGGGTGTCACCCACAAGAGCGCGAATATCTTCCAGCCGGTATTTGTATGCCTGAAGCCCGTGGTTCTCGATTGTGTCGAGAAAGGCAAGCAGCATCTTGCCCTTTGTCTTGAGGCCATCATCGCGCACCCATATGGGTTTGAAGGAGCGGTCAGAATAGTAGGTGAAGACCTGGATCAGCCGATCATCATCATCGAGTGAACCAATGTTGCTTTCACCATTCAAAATGATGGTTTCGATGGTTTTGCCTACGGCTTCATTGCCTGTGGCTGACGCTGACTGCATCATCAGGGGTGATACAAGCATGAGCAGGACAAGCAATGATCGGGCGTAAACACGCATGACAAGTCGTCTCCTATTGGCCCCGGTTGGGGGCAATGATAACGGGAGACACTTCAATTGCAAATGCCATTTATCAGCGATCACGCACGGGTGAATGCCCTATCCAGCATTCAATGTGGGCTGGATGAGGGGCTTCGTCCGTGCGTTCGATTTATGCGTTCACGGCTGCCATATAGTCGTTCATCAGCGTCGTGGTGATGTTGCCAACTGTAAAGCTGTACGGTCCGATTTCGGATACGGGTGTTACTTCGGCTGCGGTACCAACAATGAAGCATTCCTCAAAGCCTGCCAATTCGTCAGGCATGATGGCACGTTCATTGATCTTGATCTGGCGATCGCGGGCAAGACCCATCACGGTCTGGCGGGTAATGCCGTTCAAGAAGCAGTCCGGTGTTGGTGTGTGCAACTCGCCATCCTTGACGAAGAACACGTTTGCGCCTGTGGCTTCTGCCACCTGGCCGCGATAGTCCAGCATTAGCGCATCGGCATAACCTGCGCGCTCGGCTGCGTGCTTGGACAAGGTGCAGATCATGTAGAGGCCGGCCGCTTTTGCTTCGCAAGGGGCGGTTGCCGGATCAGGGCGGCGCCACTTGGCCATATCCAGACGAATGCCTTTGAGGCGCTGTTCAGCGTCGAAATAGCTTGGCCATTCCCATATGGCGACGGCGACATTGATACGCGTGATCTGGGCGGAAACACCCATCATCTCGGAACCACGCCAGGCGATAGGACGAACATAGGCATCCTTCAGACCTTGACGTTCAAGCAGCCCATTACAGGCATCATCAATCTCCTGGACGGTATAGGGGATTTTCATGTCGAGGATTTCGGCAGAACGAAACAGACGTTCGGTGTGCTTTGTCAGCTCAAAAATCTTTCCACCATAGGCACGTTCGCCTTCAAACACCGATGACGCATAATGAAGGGCGTGTGAGAGCACATGAAGCTGGGCTGATGACCACGGCACATATTCTCCGTTCAACCAGATATCACCTTCACGCTGATCAAATGGAATTGTCGGTGCCATGACTGGCGCTCCTCATGTTACTACGGCTCAAGGATGGTTATGGCCTTGTCCGATATGGTTTTCACAGACTTTGCACGATAAAAATGCGATAAAGGCACTAACAATAGCAATAAAATATGTCAATATAGCTGACATAAATCGTGAACGCAGCAACGACCCGGGATAGACCAGTGATGACAACAACGGTAGATCAAGGCCATGACAAAGTAGCCATATCCATTGATGGCACAAGCGTGGTTGAGCTGATCGAGCTTTTGTATTTCGGCTACAGGGATTTTATTTCCGACCCGGATGCCTTGCTGGAGGACTTCGGTTTTGGGCGAGCACACCACCGTGTCATCCATTTTGTCGGGCGCAATCCCGGTATCAATGTGGCTGAATTGCTGGATCTGTTGCGTATCACAAAACAAAGTCTGGCGCGGGTCCTGCGCGAGCTGGTGCAGCGTGACATCATTGTGCAGCGCCTGGCCGAAGATGACAAGCGCAAGCGGTTATTGCATCTGACCGATCAGGGCAACATGCTGCATGGCAGGCTGATGGCACCACAAATGGAACGGGTGAGGCGCGCGCTCAAACACGCTGGACTGGATTCTGCGGAAGTGTTTGAGCAGGTGCTTTTCGGGTTGATCAATGAAGTCGATCGCGATGCAGTGCGGCGGGTAGTCAGTACATGAGCACGTCCCTGGATGATCTACCGCATGTGCTTGTTGTGGATGATGATACACGGCTGCGAGAACTGCTATGCTCGTTCCTGTCGTCGAACGGGTTCCGGGTCTCTGCGGTAAAAAGTGTTGCAGATGCGCGTGCCAGCCTTGCCGGTATGGCATTTGATCTTCTGGTGCTCGATGTGATGATGCCGGATGAAACCGGCCTTGAGCTTGCTGGATCATTGCGCAGTTTGGGCAATAATGTTCCGATCCTGATGTTGTCGGCGTTGTCAGAAACCGAAAACCGGATCGAGGGGTTGAGCGTTGGAGTTGATGACTATCTGGCCAAACCGTTTGAGCCACGCGAACTGTTGTTGCGGGTACAAGCCATTCTCAAGCGCCATGCACCGCGCCAGGCGGAAAAGCGTGAGCTGACAGAGGTCAGATTTGGGATATTCAGCTTTAACCTGGTACGGGGCGAGCTTCGCCGGGACGGGGAACTTGTGCATTTGACGACGCGAGAACGCGATATTTTGCGCATTCTGGCACAGCGGGCTGGACAGCCGGTCGAGCGGTCTGAAATCATTGAGCCGTCGCAGGAAGATGCCAACCGTGCGGTTGATGTGCAGATCAATCGGTTACGCCGCAAGATCGAGGATCAACCTGCCATGCCGGTTTATCTGCAAACTGTGCGCGGGCTTGGCTATACTTTGTTCGTGGATTAACCGTCTCTTGAAAGGGTGGCTATCATGTCGGCAATCGACAATCGTGAAGATACACCGATCGAAAGGCGAACCTTGTGGTGGCATTTCAACCGTCTGCTTGAAAGATACATGCCAGAGCGCCTTTATCAGCGTTCGCTCATTATTGTCATAGCGCCAGTTGTTCTGCTTCAAGGGTTGATGGCGTGGGTGTTTCTGGATCGACACTATGAAGCCGTCACCAAGTCATTGTCGCAGTCGTTCGTGCGTGATGTGAGCCTCGTCATGAAAACCTGGGATCAGGGCCCAAAAGACGAAGCGGGTCTTGCCAAAGTTTTGGAGATGGCCAATTCGGATCTTGCCCTGGGGCTAACCGTTGAAAAGGGGGTCGATTTACCAGGCATCAGCAAGAAACCATTGCTGTCTTCGGTTCATCCGAAACTCATGCGATATCTGACCAATGATGTGAAGTTGCCAGTGTGGATTGATACAGTGGGCAGCTCCGGTTTTGTGGATGTTCGACTGAAGACACAAGATGGTTTTGTATTTCGGTTTCTCACGGACCTTGACCGTGCACATGCATCATCCACCCCCATATTCATTGCCTGGATGATCGGTGGTTCGCTGTTCCTGTTGCTGATTGCTGTTGTTTTCCTTCGTAACCAGATCAAGCCAATTGTGAAACTGGCCGATGCTGCGCAAAGTTTTGGCATGGGGCGCGATGTCCCTGACTTCAGGCCCGGTGGGGCGGCTGAGGTGCAATCAGCAGCGCGCGCCTTCCTCAAGATGAAGTCGCGGATTGAGAGACATGTAGAGCAACGCACCGCCATGCTGGCCGGGGTGAGCCATGATC
>JBAUGO010000262.1:0-2047 GCA_049679775.1 Anderseniella sp. | reverse complement strand
GGCAGGCAATCTTCAATTTCATAGCATGCATCAAGCTGAAATTGTTTTATCCAGTAGCCATGAATTATGGGTGATCTGGAATGTTTGATTCCATGGCCCAACACACACACTTGTTTGGTCTCATCATTGTTCATTATGTGATTTTGCCTGAGCGCAAGTAGTTTAACAAAGGCAACAATGGCATTCCCAGGATTGCAAAATACGAACCCTTAATATCAGCAAATAATCTAACACCTTCAGTTTCGATATTATAGCAACCTACAGAGCCAAGAATATTTTCACCAGCTATTTGAATATACTCATCCAGCTCTGCATCGTTTAATCCATGCATGGTCATTTCTACAGATTCAACTGCATTGAAAACTTCCACGCCTGCCTTGTAACAGCTAACCGCAGACACAAGTTGATGGGTTTTTCCCTGTAGGTCTGCAAGCTGTTTCAAGGCTTGAGCTTTGGTGGTCACCTTTGAAAAAAACCTGCCGTCACATATCAAAAGCTGATCTGATCCAATAACCAGTTGGTCTGGTTGGCTGATACTGATGGCATAAGCTTTGGAGCTGGCCAAAACCAAAGCAAGCTTTCTCACGTCAGAATTGGTTTTTAGAAACTCCTCTTTGAGTGCGTCTTCATCAATATCTGCTGGAATACAAGAAAAAATGACGCCAGATTGATCCAGCATCTGTTTTCGAGCACTACTTTTGGAAGCAAGTATGATGGAAGTCTTCGCCATTTCAGTTTTCTTTGATTTTAGCTTGTTCCATCAGATTTATGATAGCAGCAGCCGTTTCTTCGATTGAGCGTCTTGTTACATCGATCACCGGCCAATGATGTGTGCTGCATAATTTTCGCATGTTTAAAAGCTCTTGCGTTATAAGCTGACGATCAACATACGAAGTGTCACGACCTTCATTCAAACTCAAAAGTCTATGCCTCCTGATCTGAGATATTCTCTCTGCTGACGCTACCAATCCCACAATCAAAGGTTTTTTCAGTTTTGAAAGATCTGACGGTGGAGCAATTCCAGGGACCAACGGGATATTGGCCGTCTTGATGCCCCTATTGGCTAAATAAATGCTTGTTGGTGTTTTTGATGATCGAGAAATGCCCAACAAGATAACATCTGCTGCCTCAAGATCATTGGTCATCTGTCCATCATCATGGGCCATTGTATAATTCAAGGCATCTATGCGATTGAAATATTCTGCATTCAGCACATGCTGCCCACCAATGTGTGGCTTTGATTTGGCATTCAGATATGTAGCCAGGCTTGCAATCACAGGGTCAAGAATTGAAATACACGGGATGGAAAATTGCTCACATCGTTGTTCAATTTCTATTTTAAGTTTTGCATCGGCAATTGTGAACAAGACAATACCTGGCAATTTTTCAACCTGAGAGATAACACGGTCTAGCTGTTTTGATGTGCGTACGAGAGTATAGATATGTTCGATGGGCTGATAATCGGCATAGTAAGCAGTTGCTGCTCTGGCAACTGTGTTTAGCGTTTCACCGGTTGAATCAGATACCAGGTGCATATGAAAATACTGTTTGGCTGATGATTTCATATGATGGGCATAGCCTGTTTATGAAATGTGGAAAAGAGGCTTGAGAGAGCTATGGGTTTTTGAATTTCCACACACTTGTAAATTTTGTTCCGCATATGGTTGTCGTGGAATAACTCTATCGACTGATGCTAATTAACTGGATATGTCGCCAGATTATTTCAAATCAGGTGGATAAAACTGGAAAACTTTTTAAGTATGATAAAAAAATCAATCATATCAGTAGTTTGAAAATTTTGACGAGATATAAATTATATATTGAACTGTGGGGATCATTCCGGTTTGGTTGGAAACCATGTTAATAAAAATGATTGACCGCAATCCACGGTTTAACAACAACAACAATCAAGATTCAATCATTGGGAAAAAGGATAGAATGTTTTGAAAAAACCTATGCTGGACATTCTAACTGGTCACAATCCAGGACGCAGGCCTATATGGCTTATGAGACAGGCAGGCAGGTATTTGCCTGAGTACCGTGAAGT
>JBAUGO010000261.1:0-1507 GCA_049679775.1 Anderseniella sp. | reverse complement strand
AACTGCGCGAGGCGCGAAGCTGGGTGTCATGGTCGAGAACAACATTTTGGAACACGTCTGCCGGAACACCCGCTGCTGCAAATGCATCTGCAAGATGCTCGCCGACTTTCAATGTTTGCGCCGCATGTTTCAAGATCACGGTATTGCCTGCCATGAGAGCAGGAGCGATCGTGTTGATAGCTGTCATATAAGGGTAGTTCCACGGTGCGACCACCATCACCACACCGTGAGGGACGCGCTTGATCTGGCGCTTGAAGGCGTCGCTATCTTCCACCTCAACAGGTGCAAGCGCACTTTGTGCGATGCCAGCCATATAGCTTACACGTTCATTAAAACCACCGTATTCGCCACCATAGCGGATCGGGCGTCCCATCTGGTGGGCCAATTCAGTGGCCATGCGCTCGGTTTGCTGACCAATGATTTCATTGGCCCGCAGGACCAGATCAATGCGTTCCTGAAGCGGTCTTGCCGCCCATGCAGCTTGTGCAGTTCGCGCACGATCAGCGGCAGAGAATGCCTCATCGCGTGTCAGGCAGTTACGTTCAATATAGACCGACCCATCAATAGGGGAGATCAGCTTAACAGTCTTGCTCATGATTGTTTTCAGGACCTTTCAAATCCACGTGTGATTTCCCAATCAGTAACCCGCCGGTCATATTCAATCTGTTCCCATTCTGCCGCATGCACATAGTGCTCAACGACATCATCACCCATGGCAGCACGCAACATTTTCGATTTGTTCAGTGCAACACTGGCATCGCGCAATGTTCGCGGTATTTCACGTGCTCTTTTTGCCGCATAAGCATCACCGCGAAACTCGGGCTCCAGCGCCATCTTGTTTTCAATGCCGGAAATGCCAGCAGCAATCTGTGCAGCAAATGCAAGATAGGGATTGAGGTCAGCTCCACCAACACGGCACTCAATTCTGACCGCTTTGCCAGATCCGCAAATACGATATCCGGCAGTGCGGTTGTCAAGCGACCAGATGGCCTTTGTCGGCGCAAATGTGCCTGCCTGGAAGCGCTTGTAGGAGTTGATGTTGGGTGCCAGAAAATAGGTGAACTCGGAAGCATGGGTCAAAAGACCTGCAAGATAGTGCCGCATCAATTCAGACATCCCATATTCACCCTTGGCATCATGGAAGCTGGCATTCTTGCCATCCTTCGACCAAAGTGACTGATGGATATGTGATGAAGAGCCTGCGGCCTCATAATTCCACTTGGCCATGAAGGTTGCTGCGCGCCCTTGTGCCCAGGCAATTTCCTTGACACCGTTTTTGGTGATGACATGGTTGTCGGCAGCCGTCAGCGCACTTGCATACCTGACATTGATCTCTTCCTGACCCGCCCAGGCCTCACCCTTTGAACATTCTACCGGAATGCCTGCTCCATAAAGACCGTTTCGAACGGAGCGCATAACGTCTTCTTCCTTGGTGGTCTGGAAGATGTGGTAGTCCTCGTTATAGGCACTGATGAGATTGAGATCACGATGACCTTGCGCCTGAGCC
>JBAUGO010000260.1:0-2839 GCA_049679775.1 Anderseniella sp. | reverse complement strand
CTTGATTGGCGCTCCTCCTGGTTATGTTGGTTTTGATCAGGGTGGCCTTTTGACGGACGGTGTTGACCAGAACCCGCATTGCGTTCTGCTGCTTGATGAAATCGAGAAGGCACATCCTGACCTGTTCAATATTCTTTTGCAGGTGATGGACCATGGCAAGCTGACGGATCACAACGGCAAGTCCATCGACTTCCGCAATGTAATCCTGATCATGACCACAAATGCTGGTGCGGCAGACATGGCGAAATCCGCGTTCGGGTTTACCCGGTCAAAGCGCGAGGGTGACGATTCAGAAGCCATCAACAAATTGTTCACTCCCGAGTTCCGCAACAGGCTGGACTCAATCATTGCTTTCGGTCATTTGCCGCCAGAGGTCGTGCGCATGGTCGTGCAGAAGTTTGTCTTGCAGCTTGAAGCACAACTCGACGAACGACAGATCAATATTGAACTGTCTGATGAAGCGGCTGACTGGCTGGCGCGTGAAGGCTATGACGAGCAAATGGGGGCAAGGCCGTTGTCGCGCGTTATCCAGCGCTACATCAAACAGCCTTTGGCCGATGAAGTCTTGTTCGGCAAGCTGAGCAATGGTGGTACGGTACGCATTCTGCTTGGCAAGGACAATGAAGGCCTTGATGAGTTGAAGTTCACTTATCTATCGCCAAATCAGGAAAAAACCTTGCCCAAACCCGTGGAACGCAAGGCTTTACCTGCCACCAAGAAGGCCGCCAAACCTCGCACCAAACCCAAGCCTTCGCCTGCAAGCAAGGCGGGCTCAAAGAAAAAACCTGGTGGTGATACGAAAGGCAAGCCTGCCAAGGTAAAGTGATTGTTCGTTGATCACGTGCATATAATCTTCTGAAACGCCGGGTCATTTCGGATGGTCCGGCGTTTTCGCATATGCTTCATGCATATCAGGCCAATTGCGCTCTCACGGTATTTCGCGCTAGCCATGGCTCATGGTTGATGGTGAAGATGGACAACAAACAAAGTATGACTGGCGCGGATTGGCAGGCGGCTTGCGCGCTGCATTGTCACTGCCGGGCATTGTCATGGCTTGCTCATTTCTGGGGTTTGGCGCGCTCATTCACGATATCGGATTTCCATTACTGGCAGGTGCGTTGAGCAGCCTGCTGATATGGGCGCTACCTGGGCAAGTGCTCTTTGTCACCATGTGGCAGTCAGGTGTCGCCTTGCCTCTGATCGCCGCAGCAGTATCGCTTACGGCAGTGCGTTTGCTGCCCATGACTATCGGGGTGCTGGCGCAAGTACGCTTGCCGGGTGCAGCGCGCGCGCCAGAGTTTCTGCTGGCCTATTTAACGGCTGTGACCATTTGGGTTTTGTCTGTGACGTCACTGGGGCCTGTGCCCAAGCCACAGCAATTACCCTGGCTTGTTGGCCTTGGCGCCACCTTGCTCATCGGCATGCTGGTTGTGGTTCCGGTGGGGTACTATCTGGCAGATGCACTACCACCTACATTATCTGCGTCCATGGTTTTCTTCACGCCGGCATTTTTCCTGATTTCACTGATCGCCAGTGCCAAATGGAGATTTGATTATATGGCGATTGTGCTGGGAGCAGGGCTGTTGCCGATTGCTCGTTATCTCGCACCTGATCTTGACTTGCTCATGGCGGGAGTTGGTGGGGGTACAATTGCCTTTCTTGCGTTCAGGCCAAGGCGCAAAGGATTGCTCAAGTGACTGGATCATTATGGATATTGCTGGCAATGCTGCCCGCCGGTTTTGCTGTTACGTATTTTTGGCGCGCACTTGGGGTGTTTGTGGTCACGAGAATTGACCCTGAAAGCGACGTCCTGTTGTGGGTAAGGGCGGTATCGACTGCACTTGTCGCTGCACTCGTCATGCGGATGGTTATCGTGCCGTCTGGCGTGCTCGCAGATATTCCGCTCTTGATCAGGTTGGCAGCAATGGCGGTCGGTATTGGTGTTTTCCAGTTTGCATCACGCAGCACAAACGCAGGAACCTTTGCAGCGGTTGTGACATTGGCCGCTCTCAACCTGATATCAGGATAAAGCGGCGCGCAACTTTTCAGCTCCATTTTTCAGGTCATTCTGGTCGGCCATGTCACCAGTATGAGGGCGCAGTTTCACCCCTTCATGACGCGGAATGATATGAACATGGGTGTGGAATACCACCTGGCCGCCAGCGCTTTCATTGAACTGCTGGATGGTAATGCCATCAGCATCAAACGCCGTGATGACTGCTTTGGAAATTTTTTGCACTGTGGACATAACTGCGCTGAGGTCGCTGGGCGCTATGTCCAGCATGTTGCGCGAAGCTGCCTTGGGA
Source organism: Anderseniella sp. (assembly GCA_049679775.1). GTDB lineage: Bacteria > Pseudomonadota > Alphaproteobacteria > Rhizobiales > Aestuariivirgaceae > Anderseniella. The sequence continues at coordinate 533 of JBAUGO010000260.1, read as the reverse complement.
ATTACCAGGCAATGCCCATCAGCGCGTGGCATGATATCCATGATGGCGATTGTCTTGTCGTCCTCATAAATCTTGTGTGAGGGAAGCTCGCCACGCAGGATTTTCGCAAAGACGTTGTTGTTGTCGTAAGGCTCGATCATTTTGTCATCTCTTGGTTGTGATATGGAATGACTATCGCAAACCAACACCTGCGCCAAGTCCTCAAAAATCACCACCCATATCTCTTTCGGCTGCCTTGCGGAAAGGCGAGTGATGTTCCTCGATCAATTTGTTGTCGCGCGCGATTGCCTTGCGTTCTCGCTCAAGATAGTCCGCAACAGCAGCATTGAGACGCGGGTCCTGAATATTGTGGACCGAGCGTGTTGTCACTGGAAGGTATCCGCGCGCCAGTTTGTGCGGACCTTGAGCACCAGCTTCAACGCGCTTCAGGCCGCGAGAAATGGCAAACTCAATGGCCCTGTAGTAGCAAACTTCAAAGTGCAGACAGTCATGATATTCTATGCATCCCCAGTTGCGTCCGTATAGCGCCTCGC
>JBAUGO010000259.1:0-2929 GCA_049679775.1 Anderseniella sp. | reverse complement strand
CTTTTGAATGATTTGCGGCTTTTCCCTCGCAAATTGCACAAGGCCCTTGTAAATGCCCTTGTCATTGCGCGCGTCATCCATGCGCCAGCGTAACAGAGGTTGAAATCTGTATGGCAGGATGGAGGCTTCGTGCGCCCAATACTCAAAGCACCGCCGGTTGCTTGATGCGAGTGTGTGCCTGTCCAGGACCTGTTTATCATAGGCACCAAGACGGGAGAACAACGGCAGATAGTGCGAGCGGGACAATACGTTGACACTGTCAATCTGGAGCAGGTTCAGATCATCAATGACCCTGGACAATGTGCTCCAGTTTGTCTTGGGCCTGGGGTCTGGTTGGGACCCGGAAAAGCCTTGCGCGGCCAGGGCTATACGCCGTGCTGTTTTCAGACTTATGCGGTCAGGTCGCGCCATCAGATGCAGCGACCACCGTCAACTTCCATGCAAACACCGGTTATGAAGGCGCTTTCTTCCGAGGCAAAGAATAGTGCCGCATTGGCCATATCCAAAGGTGTGGACAATCGTCCCATTGGAACCGTAGCCACGAATTTGTCACGCATTTCATTGGTGACAGCACCTCCCATGAAAGCACCCAGCATGGGGGTTTCACCAGCTACCGGGCACAGTGCGTTAACGCGAATCTGGTCAGGAGCCAGTTCAACGGCCATGGCCTTGGTCATTGTGTTCACCGCTCCTTTGGATGCGTTGTACCAGACAAGACCGGGGCGGGGACGAAGCCCTGCTGTTGAAGCTGTATTGATAATCGATCCAGCACCTTGCTCGCGCATGATCGGAACGACTGCCCTGGCAGCCAGAAAGATCGATTTTACATTGACCTCGAATATCTTGTCGAAGGTAGCCTCATCCACATCAAGCATGGGCTGGTTTGTTTGCGGCATGCCGGCATTGTTTATCATGACATCAATCGAGCCAAATTTCTTGACTGTCTGATCAGCAAGATTGTTCAGGTTTTCCGCGCTGGTCACGTCGCAATGTACATATATGCAACCTGGTCCCTTGCCAGCAATTTCATCGGCCAGCTTTTCACCTGCAGCATCATTGATGTCGGCTATTACGGTGTATGCGGCTTCTTCGGTGAACCTGCGGATCATGCCTTCGCCAAAGCCCGAAGCACCACCTGTTACGATGACCGTTTTTCCCTTTAATCTCATTCCAGAAGTTTCTCCATTTCAACAAGGTGATCCTTGAAACCGTAACTGGCATAGACTTCATACGCCATCGTATTTTTTGCCAACACGTGCACCCGCAACCATTTCGCACCGCTGGCGCGCGCAATTGTTTCAGCATCCCCAAGCAATGCCTTGCCTATGCCTTTGCCGCGCATTGCTTCGCTGACAACAAGCTCACTCACATAGCTGTAGTCGAACGGCAACTCGTCAGGCCCTTCATTGCGAACGCGAGTGAGCACAACACAATAACCGACAACAAGCCCGTCCAACCTTGCAACCCGGATGCGGCCAGAATGGTCGTGGCAGTCTTTTTTGATTTCATCGATATACCAGCCCGACAGATCTGACGGCTTGATCATCCGGTCGTAATACTGGCTTTCATGGGACTGCAATTCTCGCAGTAGCGCGATCAGACGCTCGTCATCATCGTCTGTGTAGTCAAGGATTTCCAGGTTGGCTGATATGGTCAACGTTAACTTACCATTCACTGTAAAATTCAATTCAAATTGTAAATATATACGGTGAATGAGACACTGTCTTCAGCGTCCAGTCCAGCACTACGGTGAGTTTCGGACAACTTCGCGAATAGAGGTAGCTCTTTCTGAGGGGTGAGGGCAGCCACTAAAAGTTGAGCGAAGTGCGCAAAATGGCGGTGCGGGTTGAGGGGCCTGCACCGCCATTGCCATTTTAAATGGCTGAAATGCTGATTTTGGGTGTTTTAAAGCGTCTAATCTGTGAAGACAGCTTCGGCAGGGTTTGCCTGATCAGCACCGAGCTTTTCTGAAAATTTGTACAATGTTGAGCAGTAGGGGCAGACAATCTCTTGCTCATGGCCCATGTCCAGAAATACGTGTGGGTGGTCAAATGGTGCCTTGGCCCCGGTGCACTGAAACTCGTGTGCGCCGATCTCGATAATGCTTGCACCCATGTCATTGTGAAATTTCGGTGTGCCTGTAGTTGTCATATTCTGGAACTCTCGAAAAACTATGGTGTTGATGGAACTGCTTTATGCATTGGCCCTTATAGCGGCGATAGCATACCTTTTGGCTATAGGCCAAGGCCTGACAGTATCAATGGAGTGATCAAGCTGTGCCAAGTTTCATGTCAGATGATGTCAAGATCGCCTATGAGGTCTACGGGGAAGGCGATCCTATCCTGCTTATTCACGGTTTTGCCTCCAATGCGAAAGTAAACTGGGGCTCTACTGGCTGGGTGGACCTTTTGACCAAGGCTGGCCGGCAAGTGATCACAATTGACAATCGCGGCCATGGCAAGAGCCAGAAACTTTATGATCCTGTCAATTATGAAGCACGGACCATGGCGACTGATTCTGCCAATCTGATTACACATCTGGGTCACCAGAAGGTGGATGTGATGGGTTATTCCATGGGAGCTCGACTGACTGCCTTGCTGGGAATTTATCATGGCGCGCAAACCCGTTCATTGGTAATCGCCGGGCTTGCTGCAAACATGATAAGTGGTGTTGGTGGCTCAGAAGAAGTGGTTGCCGCCCTGAAGGCACCATCGCTTGCCAAGGCCAAAGGTGCACAAGGAAAGGCTTTCAGAAGCTTTGCCGAACAGACCGGCTCTGATCTTGAGGCGCTGGCAGCCTGCATGTCGTCTCACCGTGTTTTGGTGAGTGAGGAAGAACTTCGCACTATCAAGGCGCCCACCCTTGTTGTCGCCGGTAGTGATGATGAGATCGCGGGAAAGGTATCAACCCTTGTGGATGCAATCCCGGG
>JBAUGO010000258.1:0-2106 GCA_049679775.1 Anderseniella sp. | reverse complement strand
GTCAATCCATAACACTTCAACAGCCTGCGTCCAGCGTTCTGAAATTGAGCGACGAAGATAAGGAGTTTCTTGACGGTAAACGCGGCCCCGCCGCGCAAGTGGCTATGGAGGTATTATGCCTAATGGCTGCCGCGCAAGGCGCAAACGAACTCACATCAGTGTCACGGGGGCATATTGACGGCTGTATTCTTGCCCATGATGCCAATTTGGATTTTGCGGAAAAGATGCTGCAAATGGGTGCAAAGACGGTCATTCCGACAACAATAAATGCGATTTCAGTAGATCGGGAGAATTGGCAGACACAAAGGATAATACCGGAATTCGGACTCAAGGCAAGCCGTCTTGCTGATGCCTATGTCAAAATGGGTGTCCGGCCAACATTCACATGCGCTCCATATCTGTTGGAAGATCAACCAGATCAGGATGAAGCAATCGGCTGGTCTGAATCCAATGCTGTTATTTATGCAAACACAGTGCTGGGTGCGCGCACTGAAAAACACCCCGATTACCTTGATCTTTTTATAGCGATGACAGGACGCGCGCCGCTTGCAGGCGCCTATCTGACCGAGAATCGAACCCCGACATGCGAGCTGCGGGTCCAGCCCCCAGAAGTGTTTGATGATGCATTTTGGCCCATGTTGGGCTGGCTTGCAGGATCCAAATCGCCGCGGACCATTCCGGTGATTACCGGTCTTGAATATCTTACTCCTTCAAAAGATGATCTAAAGGCAGTGTGTGCGGCATTCGGCACAACCTCTGCTGCTCCAATGTTGCATGTCCGCGGGCACACACCGGAAGCAACCCTCCCGCTTCGCCATGGGGCAGACATACATGATATCACCGTGGCTGATTTTGCGAAGTGTTGGCAAGACTTCAATGTTATGACAGAAACCGTCGATTTGGTGGCCATCGGGAGTCCTCATGCCTCGTTTTCAGAATGCTTGGCCTTTGCAAACGCTCTTGGTGATCGGCATTGTCATTCAAAAACAGACACTATTATTACTGTCGGTCGCAATGTGCTGGCCCAGTGCGCATCCAGCGGTGTGCTGAATCGCCTAAAGGACGCTGGAGTACGGATTATCCCTGATCTCTGTTGGTGCTCAATTACTGAACCCATCTTACCGGTAAATGCCAAAGTTCTGATGACAAATTCCGGAAAATACGCTCACTATGCCAACGGCCTCACTGGACGCGCAGTGCGATTTGGCTGCCTTGAGGCGTGTGCTGATACAGCGGTTACCGGGAAAGCCGTTTGTGCGCTGCCCGATTGGCTTGGCGTCAAATGAATGTTGAAAGAATTTTTTGATCCAGAGTGCCTTCAACCAATTTCCTGACACGCTTCCCTAAGCTATCTTATCGGTGATCCAGTTGCAAAAATCCGTGGCATTTGTGTTATTTACGGTGTTGTTGATCAGATAAAAATATTCACGATCCATCGGCTTTATTGCATCAATGGTCTTCAAAGTACCATTTTCAAGAAATGTATTCACCAACGGATATCCAGCAAGCGCGATCCCTTGTCCTTCCATGGCGGCCTGTAAAACATTGATATAGGTATTGACCATGATTATCGGTTTTTTGCCTTCATGTTTGATGCCGTGAGTCTTGAACCAGTGTTGCCAACCGGTTTCCGGTCTGTAATTTCCTGAAAGTTGCAACAGCCTTTCTTCCAGTAGATCAGAATGTGATCGTAATTTTGATATCGGCGTATACCGGGGGCTGTAGACTGGAAAAATACGCTCCTGCAGTAATCTGGTGACTCTGCCAATTTTTGGGGGGGTGCGGTCGTAGCGGATAGCCACGTCAATGCGTTCACTTTCCAGATCCAGATATTTGTCAGATACCACCAAATTCACTTCAATTTCGGGATGAACTCTGCTGAAATCGACGAGCCTTGGCATCAGCCAATAGGTTGCAAACGCTGTGGTTGTTGTAATTGAGAGGCGGTTTACGCTTGTACCGCCGCGCACCAGAGCCAGTCCGTCCGAAATCATATTGAATGCAGGCGAAATGCTTGCAGCAAGCGATTTTCCAGCCGCCGTCAATTCAACATTTCGATGGTTTCTTGTGAACAGCTTTTGATTGATTGCAGCTTCTATATCCGCG
>JBAUGO010000257.1:0-5702 GCA_049679775.1 Anderseniella sp. | reverse complement strand
CCAATGAACCCGCTGTGGCACTGGCCGAGAAACTGGCAGAAATCGCTCCGGGTGATCTGAACAAGGTCCTGTTTACCACCGGTGGATCAGATGCCAACGAGGTAGCACTCAAAATTGCGCGGGCAGCGACGGGGCGGTTCAAGACCATCAGTTTTTGGGATGCATTTCACGGCGCCGGTTTCGGTGCAGCAAGCGTTGGGGGTGAAGCCACGTTTCGATCCCATATCGCCGGACCGCTGAGGACCGGGGCAGAACATGTTGCGCCCTTCAATTGTTATCGCTGCCCCTATAATCACGAAGGCCCGCAAAGCTGCGGCCTGGCTTGTGCGGGCATGGTGGACTATGTGCTGGGCCGTGAAGGTGATGTCGCAGCGGTGATTGCAGAACCCATGCGTGCCGTGCCTGTCGTGCCACCACCTGGATTTTGGCAAGCAGTGCGCGCCGCCTGCAATCGCCATGGCGCTTTATTGATTATGGATGAAATCCCCACAGGGCTGGGCAAAACAGGTCGAATGTTTGCCTTTGAACATGATGAGATTATTCCAGATATCGTCACACTTGGAAAATCGCTTGGAGGTGGCATCCTGCCTATCGCCGCCGTCATTGCCCGCCATGACCTTGATGTCTGCGGTGACTTCGCCATCGGACACTACACACACGAGAAGAACCCCGTTACTGCCTGCGCAGCGCTGACCACGATCCAGATCATTGAAGACGAAGACCTCGTGGCCCGCTCGGCAGAACTTGGCGCCCATGCGGTGGACCGACTGAGAAACTTTGCCAGCGAAAGCCCGATTGTGGGAGATGTGCGAGGTCGGGGGCTCATGTTTGGTGTAGAAATTGTCGAAGACCGTGTAACGAAAGTCGAGGCTCGTGATAAGGCAGAGCGAATCTATTATCGTTGTCTTGAGGCCGGACTATCGTTCAAGATAAGTGCAGGCTGCGTACTGACATTGTCGCCTCCACTGACCATTCAGCAGGACGATCTGGATCGCGCGCTCACCATTGTTGAAGCCGCCATCTCGGCTGAAGCATGACCGAATTCGCCCTTGGACTGGTGTTGTTTTCAGCACTCCTGCATGCCAGCTGGAACGCGATGCTGAAAGCGCTGGACGATCGTGCAGGTGTGTTGGGGGCAGTGTCACTTGCACATGCACTGGTGGGGGTATTGCTGATTGCACTGTCCCCCATTCCGGACCGCGCAAGCTGGCCCTCAATCTTCATCTCAACAATCGTACATTACGGCTATTATCTGCTTTTGTTTCGGGCATATCTGCATGGTGATCTGAGCCAGGTCTATCCGATTTCGCGAGGCATTGCCCCAGCCTTTGTGGCGTTTGCAGCATTGTTGATTATTGGCGAAACCTTGTCACCTCTGGGTTGGTTCGGCTTGGCTGCTATCAGCGCAGGCATATGTCTTTTGGCGATGCTGCGTGGAGCCGTAAAAGCACCAGGCTCCACAATTATGCTGGCATTGTTGCTGGGAGTTTGCATCGGCTCATATTCAGTGGCCGATGGCATCGGTGTCCGACTGGCTGGTACGGCGACAGGCTATATGGGTTGGCTGTTTTTGTTTGAGGCACCCGTGCCTTTGGTTATAGCGCTACACCGTCGCAGCAAGCAGGGTCACTTTGAACCCCGCACCTTGATCCTTGGACTGTTGGGTGGAGTGGCATCTGTAACGGCTTATGGCTTGGTGCTCTATGTCAAAACCATCGCACCCTTGGGTGCCGTCTCGGCATTACGCGAGTCCAGCGTAATCATAGCTGCCTTGATCGGTGTAGTGATGTTCGGAGAGCGACCATGGCAGGGACGACTGGTTGCGGCCGTGATCGTGGCAGTAGGTATCGTAGCCGTATCGCAGGCAGGTTAGTTGCGATGCATCGTTTCTTGTTATGATCGTAAAAGAAAAATAGACTTTACTTATTTTCGTTTAGCTTTCAGACTTCTGTCCGCGATGACTTACAAAACGTCACATGACTGTCACAACCCTATGCGAAAGGGCCTGAACACCATGGCGGAAACACTGCAAAACCCAGCCCAAATACTACCGACAGCTAACATAAACTCAACAGGGAAATAATCATGACCAAGGCATCCATTTTATGCATGAGCGTCGTAGCATCTACATTGTTCGCTAACGCTGCGCTCGCAGAGACAGAGTTAACCGTGTACACGGCGATCGAGGCAGAAGACCTGGCTCGCTATGCTGAAAGTTTCAACAAGGATCACCCTGATATCAAGATCAACTGGGTGCGCGATTCAACTGGCGTCATCACCGCCAAGCTGCTGGCAGAAAAGAACAACCCGCAAGCAGATGTGGTCTGGGGTCTTGCTGCGACTTCACTTCTGGTGCTCAAGACGGAAGGAATGCTTGAGCCGTATGCGCCTGCAGGACTGGACAAGCTTTCTGCTAATTTCAGGGACAGTGACACACCTCCTTCATGGGTAGGTATGGACGCCTGGGTCGCTGCGGTATGCTTCAATACAGTCGAAGGTGGCAAGCTTGGTTTGACCGCACCGACAAGCTGGATGGACCTGACCAAGCCTGAATATGCGGGCCATGTGGTCATGCCAAATCCAGCCTCTTCAGGCACAGGCTTTTTGGATGTTTCCTCCTGGCTCCAGATCTTTGGTGAAGACAAGGGCTGGAAGTTCATGGATGGCCTTCATGCCAACATTGCAGCCTATACCCATTCCGGCTCCAAGCCCTGCAAAATGGCAGCAGCAGGAGAAACGGTAATCGGTGTGTCATTTGCCTTCCGCGGCGCGAAGTCCAAAGCCGATGGCGCTCCAATAGATATCATCGTGCCCACAGAGGGCGTTGGCTGGGATATGGAAGCAACCGCGATCATTTCGGGCACTGGCAAGGCAGAAGCGGCTAAAACCCTGGTGGATTGGTCCATCACACCCAAGGCGATGGAAATGTACAATGTTGGCTATGCAGTAGTTGGCATACCTGGCATCGCCAAACCGGTGGAGCACTTCCCGGCAGGGATCACCGATGCGATGATCAAGAACGACTTCGAGTGGGCGGCAAACAATCGCTCTAAAATCCTCGAAGAGTGGACCAAGCGCTACGACACCAAGTCGGAACCAAAGGGCTAAAACCCTTCAGCGATCAATCAAGGGGACGCCACCATTTGCGTGGCGTCTCGTTTTTGCTGTCCCGGCTCGGAAGAATAAAATGAATTCAAACAATTCAAGCGAGACGACCGACATCACACATCTCCAGGCACCCTATTTGAAGATCAAGGGTCTTTGGAAGGCCTTTGGGGATTTCCTGGCGCTCAAGGATGTCGATCTTGATATAGCGGCGGGCGAGTTTATCTGTTTTCTAGGGCCCTCAGGCTGTGGCAAGACCACCCTGCTCCGCGCAGTTGCCGGACTTGATCCCCAGACACGCGGCGAAATACACCAGGACGGGGTTGACATCTCAAGCCTGCCACCATCAAAGCGTGATTATGGCATCGTCTTTCAATCCTACGCCCTGTTTCCCAATTTAACCGTCGCCCGCAACATCGCCTTCGGTCTTGAAAATACTGGCATTCCCAAGCCTGAGATCACCAAACGTGTGGCAGAACTGCTGGACCTGGTGGGACTTCCCGAACAGGCAGACAAGTATCCCGCACAACTGTCGGGTGGGCAGCAACAACGCATTGCACTTGCCCGTGCGATCGCCATCAAGCCTGGCTTGCTCTTGCTCGATGAACCACTATCAGCACTCGATGCCAAGGTTCGCGTTCACTTACGCCATGAAATCAAGGAACTGCAGCGCAAACTTGGCGTTACGACCATCATGGTAACACATGACCAGGAAGAAGCACTTTCCATGGCAGATCGTATCGTGGTGATGAACCACGGAACTGTCGAACAAGTCGGCACGCCAACGGATATCTACCGTTCCCCTTCATCATTGTTCGTTGCCGAATTCATCGGCGAAACAAACAAGGTTTCCACGACATATCACAACGGGCGTGTCACGCTTGGCTCGGTTTCGTTGGCAACCAAAGTGCAAGGCGTGACGGAAGGAGCTGCCGTGACAGTAGCGGTGCGGCCTGAAGATATTGTGCCACATCTGTCCACTCAGGCTGGAGCGGGTGCTGCAAATCTGTTACCTGCTCGGCTGATAGATATGGAATTCCTTGGTTCTTACTGGCGTTGTCACTTGCACTCTGACGATCTGGACGGGCACGATCTGATTGCCAATTTCTCCATCAATGCAGCGCGACGACTGGACTTGAAGCCCGGTTTGGAAATGGCCGTGGAACTGCCTGCTGAACGAGTACTAGTTTTCGCGGAAAGGATGTAGGTAGCATGTCAGCCGCAAGCCTTCCATCCGGACCCGATATCGTATTGAAGCTGGACCGGGACGGATTGATTAAGCGCTCCTTTGTAGCGGTCATCGCTCTATATTTAATTCTGGCGCTGGCATTGCCGCTTTATGCAATGTTGTCGAAAAGCTTTGTGACTTATGGTTTTGATCTTGGTCGTTATGAATTCCAGGTCAGCGATGAGGCCGGAAATTATGGCCCCATACAATCAGCGGCCGTGATCAATGAAAAGCTGGCGGTATTCAATGACGCACAGCTGCGCACCTCTTCTGATGGGCGCTTGTCGGTTACCGCGTTGTTTCCGGATTTCAACTTTCGCAGCCCTGTAAAATACCGCATTCGCGGCACACTGGGGGATGCACCTTATCTGGTTGGACTTGATCTGAAAAACACCACGGAGTGGCAAGAGTACGACAGCAATACCTTCCGTCGTATCAACCTGCGCCCTGTCAAATCAACTGGAGTACAGAACTATGTCGAATACTTTTCCAACCCGACGCTGTTCTCTTCAATCCAGAATTCGGTGTTTATCGCTCTTGTCAGCACCATAGTGACAGTAGGAGCCGCTTTCGGGTTTGCCTATGCCCTGAACCGCAGCATGATGCGCTTCAAAGGGTTTTTCAAACTGGTCGCTATGATGCCAATCCTTGTGCCGTCGCTGTTACCTGGCATTGCGCTGATCTATTTGTTCGGCAATCAGGGAATGTTTAAATCCGTTTTGATGGAACACAGCATCTATGGACCGATAGGGATAATCATCGGCTCAGTGTTTTTCACATTTCCGCATGCAATGCTCATCATTTCCACTGCTCTGTCGATTGCCGACCAACGTCAATATGAAGCGGCAGAATCCTTGCGTGCCAGCAAATGGCGTACTTTCTGGACAGTCACCTTGCCCGGTGCGCGATACGGCTTGATCTCTGCGGCTTTTGTTACCTTTACCTTGGTGATTACCGATTTTGGCCTGCCGAAGGTGATTGGTGGTCAATACAATGTGTTGGCAATCGACATCTATAAACAAGTTATCGGACAACAAAATTTCGAGATGGGTGCAGTGGTTTCGGTGATCCTGCTTATCCCGGCTGTGCTTGCATTTATTGTCGACAGGCAGGTTCAGAAAAAACAGGTTTCATTGCTCTCGGCCCGCTCTGTACCCTATCAACCGAAGGCCAATATGAAGTTCGACATGCTGTGCTTTTTCTGGTGCGGAGCAATGGCTATATTCATTATTGGCCTCATCCTCGTTTGCCAGTACGCGGCACTGGTAAAGTTCTGGCCCTATGATCTGAGCCTGAGCTTGAACAACTATGATTTCAACCGTACCGATGGTGGCGGTTGGGCCGCTTATTACAACTCGATCAAACTTGC
>JBAUGO010000256.1:0-1854 GCA_049679775.1 Anderseniella sp. | reverse complement strand
TTATTGTTCTTTGGCAAAGCCGGAAAAAGAGCGATTTTTAACTGCCCAGAGACTGCATCGGCTGAGGTGAGAGCTTTATCTTATTCGGCAACGATAGCCCCAGGTACTTATGATAGAGGGCAACTGCAACTGCACACAGGACGAAACTTGCCATGACATCACCCAGGTGATGACCACCGATTGAAAGTGTCGATGCCACCATGATCAACCCAAGTGGAAGGCCAGGCCAGAACCAGGGTGTCTGGCGTAAGGACCAGACCAGCAGCACAGGTACAACAGTGTGGAACGAGGGAAATGTGATAATTCCGATGGTTTTGGACGTTTCGATGCTGGTTAGCGAGCCGTCACGCAGGCTGGTAAAGTGTTCCAGATGATAACGCCCTGCTGTTTCAGGGATATTGCTGATCAGCAAGGCATCTGGTGCATACCAGGCATAGGCCCCGATCGCCGGCAGGAAAGTGCAGAAAAGGACACCGAGCAAAGTAAGTGTGCTGTTCAGGATTACCAGCTCGCGAATGCGGTCAAATCGACCCATGACCAGCAAAATCGCCAGTGCTCCAAGCATTGCGCCGACAATGCTCATGTAAATGTAGTCTAGCAGGAAAACGACTGATGGATACGAGTTGACCCAGGCAACGTGGGCGACCCAGTCAAATCCAACCATCTGGTCAAACCGTGCAATCCACGGATCAATCAACGGAAAACCAGCTGCGGTACCCAGATATGTCAATGTTCTCAGCACAGGGCCAATAAGCAACATGAAGGCAAAGGTGAAAGAAATTGCACCAATAACAGGTGATCGCGCTTGAAACCTGACACCGAGGAACAACAACCAGCAGGCAAAAAGATTGGCTTTCCAGCTTGTGCCATAGTCAAAATGCAGTCCGGAGTTAGCCTGCCAGATCAACTGGATCACAGCAAAAAGCGCCAGCAGTCCCCAGAGGGCTGGATGAGGGAAAAACCATGCATCCAGACCTTCAAATTGTGCTCTGAGCCTGTTCTTGATGTTGTCCAACATTAAAAAAGTCTCCGTGGCGGATTTTCGCGCGCATCTCAAATCTGCACCTATTGCTACCCGTTTTATCAAGACGGGCTTACAATTGGGTAAACTGGCTCACATTAACCAGAACAATGGACTATACGGGGCTAGACAGCATAAACTGAAGTCGTGCTTGAGCATCTGCGCAAGATGTCCGACAAAGGGTTAGTTACATAATGGACGAATATCAGGGCAGGAGGCGGTCAAATGAGCCGATATCACGAGGTCTATGAAGGCTGGAAAAGCAATCCGGAAGGATTCTGGGCAGATGCTGCAAGCGAGATTGACTGGTTCAAGCCGTGGACAAAGGTGTTTGACAAGGTTGACGGACTTGATCGCTGGTTTGTGGGGGCTGAGTGCAACACGTGCTGGAACTGCGTTGACAGGCACGTTGAAGCTGGTCGCGGCAACCAGGCTGCGATCATTTACGATTCCCCAATCACAGGTACTGCGCGGACTTACACCTATGCACAATTGCAGGCCGAAGTGGCCGCGTTTGCGCAAGTGCTTCTGGACAAGGGCGTCGGCAAGGCTGATCGTGTCATCATTTACATGCCGATGGTTCCAGAAGCTGCAATTGCCATGCTGGCTTGTGCCCGGATAGGGGCAATACATTCCGTTGTCTTTGGTGGATTTGCTGCAGCAGAGCTCGCCACACGTATCAATGATGCGACTCCGAAGCTTATTGTATCAGCTTCGTGTGGTATTGAGCCGGGCAGGGTGATTTCCTACAAGCCGTTGCTGGACGAAGCTATTGCGCTTGCGAAGAGCAAGCCTGCAGGCACGATAGTGTTGCAGCGCGAACAGGTGTCGGC
>JBAUGO010000255.1:0-2030 GCA_049679775.1 Anderseniella sp. | reverse complement strand
GGTCTTACTGGGGATCGCCGCCATATCTGCAACAACAATAATTGCCAGTGTGTTGACGACATTGCCTGCAGCATATCACTTTAACCGGTTCGCGGCATGGTCTCTACCGGCCAATGTATTGGCCATGCCATTTGTAACGATCATGGTCATGCCGTTTGCGGTTGCCGGTGTCGCGTTGATGCCTTTCGGGCTGGAGTATTGGCCATTCCAGGTAATGCATCTTGGATTGGCCTCGGTGGAGGCAATAGCTGTCATGGTGGCTGGTTGGCCGGGTTCATCAGTAGTTATTGCGCAAATGCATCCCGGCCTGGCTTTTTTCAGCGTGCTGTCTCTGTGTTTCATGTGTTTGTGGCGCGGTACTCTCAAATGGGCAGGTGGTCCTGCGGCACTTGTTCTTGGCCTTATGGCAATATGGTTGGGTCCGAGGCCAGATATTGTCGTGGAACGGACAGCGCTGACCATGGCAGCCAGGCTGGATCAAGGTTTGCTGGTGCCTGTTTATGCCCGAAAAGGCAGCTTTGCTGTCAATAAATGGCTATTGTCAGATGGTGATGGCGCAACGATGAAGCAGGCTGGTTCACGCACCGGATGGTCTTGTGCGGATGACAGGTGCGTTGCCAAGGTCAAGGGAAAGACCGTTATCTGGTTGGGCAGAAAGGCAAAGCCAACCCCGGCATGCAAGCAGGCAGATATTGTGATCTCGGCAAATCCGCTAAGGCGCAGTTGCGGCTACAAAAAACCGGGGCAGGTGCACATAGACAGGTTTGATGTCTGGAGATCAGGTGCGCATTCGATTTCAATTGCCAGTGATGGTACGATAAATAGTCAACATGCCAGAGCTGCCGCAGGTGACAGGCCGTGGGTACATGGTCCGGTTGCTCGGCGAAAAGTGCTGGTCAAGGCACCGCCAAAATGGATCGAAAAGCCTGAGCAGAATGACCAGGCTGACCAATAGGCAACTGATCAATAGCGGCGTAGCAAACCTGCCAGCGTGCCTTGAACGCGGACCTGATCAGGACCGAAAATTCGGGTTTCATAGGCTGGATTCTCAGCTTCCAGCGCGATCGAATCTCCCTTACGCCACAATCGCTTAAGGGTCGCTTCTTCATCCTCTACCAGAGCTACGACAATCTCACCGTTTCGGGCTGTGTCGGCCTTGCGGATAATGACCGTATCACCATCAAGGATACCAGCGCCAATCATCGAATCGCCTGAAATTTCCAGTGCATAATGCTCGCCTGAGCGCAGCATGTCCGGTGGTACGGGTATGTTGGCAGAATGATCCTGAATAGCGGCGATCGGAACACCAGCTGCGATGCGTCCCATCATTGGAATCTCTACAGAATTTGACGCTGGAGCGACCGGAGCAGGGGCTGAGGCCTCTGACATTCCGCGCGAACCCTGAATAACACTGGGGTTGAACGGTTGGCGTGCTGGCTTTCCACCAGGCCCAGCAGACGCTTCCGGCATTTTCAGAACTTCCAGCGCTCGTGCACGATGCGGCAAACGGCGGATAAACCCGCGTTCTTCCAAAGCCGTAATGAGCCGGTGAATGCCAGATTTCGACCTTAAATCAAGGGCTTCCTTCATTTCCTCGAAAGACGGCGGAACCCCGGTTTCCTTCAACCGATCATGGATCAACATGAGGAGTTCGTGCTGCTTGGAGGTCAACATCGGGTATTCCCTTCAAAGGTGGTCGGGCGAACCGACACTGGAATCGCCACAACATAAAAGAACAAATGCGCAACCTTTATTGCATGTTCTTACTATGTTCGGCAAGTCGAAAGTTTTCCTTATGTGCCCTGGATTTTCCCTAATGTGCTTTTGTGTGCCCGAAATTCTAGAAATCGAGGTGCAGAATTTCCACTTTTTTCCCGGCATTCACCGCAGGTGCGTGCGCAGGGCGGATGATCAGGCAATCGGCCTTTTGGAACACGCGCTGCATGGAACTGTCCTGCTTTGGAAAGGCGGTGACGATCAGCTCTCCGGCGGGGCCGTGCTGCAAGGTGGCGCGGAGATAATCCTGACGC
>JBAUGO010000254.1:0-4854 GCA_049679775.1 Anderseniella sp. | reverse complement strand
GTAACAGGCATTGCAGAGCGGCGATATAAAAAGGCCAGGGCACTCGCTCTGGCCTTTTGCTATAGTAGGTTCATGAACACCAACGTTGTCCAGATTCGACTTGCCGAAAGTAGAGACATGGCCTCATTAACTGACCTGGCATTTCGGTCCAAGGCGTCTGTCGGCTATGACGAAGATTTCATGGAAGCCTGTCGGCAAGAGTTGACATATACTGCAACAACACTCGCGCAGGGAGATACATGGTTGGCCGAACGTGATGGCAAGCTGCAAGGGTTTGCTGAGATCAGGGTATCGGATGGGGTCGCGGAGGTTTATGCCATGTTTGTGGAGCCGGAAGCCAAACGCTGTGGAATTGGGCGCAGGTTGTGGGATATACTTGAGCAAAGAGCGCGCCATCTTGCGGTAAAAGCGATCGAGCTTGATGCAGATCCGTCCGCAGTATCTTTTTACGAATCCATGGGGTGCGAGGTGATCGGAGAGGCACCATCCGGTTCCATAGCCGGTCGAATGCTGCCAAGGATGCGCAAATGGCTGTAGCACGAAAAACCAATACTATTGATACACCTGTCAGACATGTCGTGAGCTGCGATCTGACGGTGAGCGATATGGCTTGGGATTGGGCCCATGCAAATGATGCCTCAATCAAGCGGTTCTGGAAAAAAGCTGTTGCTGAAAAGCCTGCCCTGTTCAATGGCGTTATCTTGTTGTTGGCAAACCACACGATCGTGGAAAATCACCTGTCAGGTGAAATTCTGAAAACTGATTTTGCCTCGTTCCTGTACTGGAAGGATCAGGGTCTTCCCAAGGATGCAGGTGTTCAAAACATATTCGGATGCGCGGTTGTGCGCTCCAGCGAAGGGCATCTGCTGTTTGGACATATGGCACCTCACACTGCCGCAGCGGGCAGGGTTTATCCCATGGCGGGCACGCCTGATGCAGATGACATCAAGGATGGCAAGGTGGACCTTGAAGGTTCAATCCGTCGGGAATTGCAAGAAGAGGCGGGATTAAGCGTGGACGATGCCAACAGGCAACCGGGTTATGTGCTGATTGAGGACGCTGGCATGATGGCGCTGTGTGCTGTGCTTGATTTTGACGCTCCATCGCGGGATTTGAAGGCAAAAATGATGCTGCATATCGATACGCAAGAGCTGTCTGAACTTGATGATATTGTGGTGTTTCGCAGGGCAGCATTTCATGTGCACCATCGGATGCCGGGCTTTGCGCGCACCCTTGTTCAATATCTCATCAACTAAATGGGGTTGTTGCAAAAATTTGCCCGGTCAGACCGGGGGGACCGACCGGGCAAACTAGCCGACCATTGACCCGAGGGTCATAGGCCCCTGCTATTCCAATTTGCACAATATCGAGTTCACAGGCTCGATTGTCTCAATCAGAGGTATGATGCAATCATAACATGTTATTTCTATATCATTACGAGTAATTTTAGCATTCAAGCGTCCCACTACGTCAAGTTTTTATTGACCTGACTTTGTCGATTGTCCGATTTTCTTTTAAATTTAATCAGCCAGGTTGTTCCAGGCACCTGATGAATATCCGCCGTAACGGGATTTTCCTCATTTACAGTGCCTGCAATTTATGTCAGCAATACTGACCTAATTGTCCGTGAATGAGCAGGATAGACCGATGAAGTATCAATTTCATACGCTGGATGTGTTTACAACTGAGGTTTTTACCGGCAATCCGCTGGCCGTTGTTCTGGAAGCTCAGTCGCTTGGGACGGAGCAAATGCAGAAAATTGCGAAAGAATTCAATTTATCCGAAACGGTCTTTGTATTGCCTCCTGTAGACGGGGCAAACACAGCAAAGCTGCGGATATTTACTCCAGACCGTGAACTGGCATTTGCAGGTCATCCTACAGTGGGTAGTGCGGTTCTGCTGGCAGATCTGTTTGGAATCGACGATGAGGTCCGCTTTGAAGAAGGAGTTGGACTTGTGCGGGTTGCGCTTTCACAAAGGGATAAGGGCAGGTTTGCGCAATTGGCTGCTGCTGTCATGCCGGAACCGTGGACGAATGTGCCCTCCGACAAGAAAATCGCTGCTGCCATGTCATTGAAAGAGCAACAGATCGGCTATGGCACGCACAGGGCAAGTGTATTCAATCCGGGTAACCACCCGATATTGTACGTGCCCCTTAAAGATCGTGAAGCGTTGGCAGAGGCGCGTATATCCATGAATGACTGGTCGGCACTGGGCGCGGCTGGTGCGTTTCTCGCTTACTTGTATTGCGAGGGAAGTAAAGCAACAGGCGTTGACTTTCATGCGCGTGCCTACACTCCCCTTACCGGTATTTTCGAAGATCCCGCCACCGGGTCGGCAGCGGCGGGGTTTCCGGGCCCATTGCTGAGTTATGAAGGTCCATGGGTTGGCACGCGCAAATGGATACTCATGCAAGGTGAGGACATGGGGCGGCCGAGCCGCATCGAGCTTGAGGCAGATGTAACCAAGGCCAGCCTGTCCGGTATTCGTGTCGGTGGTCATGCTGTCAGGGTCAGCTCTGGTGTTATCGAGGTATGATCGGGTCTTGCGTGCTCAACCTGACTGGCGTAAAAGCTCCTTAACTTTCCCGGCGCATGATGAGCAGATTCGGGAACAAGGGAAAACGGCAAAAAGCGAATGAAGTCTGCTTTTGACATTGCTGAAGACCGTACAGGTTGCATTCTTGATGCTGGCCTACTCCTACTTATTTGCCCCTGACCGTCGGCTGTCCGGTGTTTACACTTGTGGACGGATGCTCAGGGGATCAAATTTTTTCAAAAGATCAGATCATAGATTTTGTGCGATGAGCGTAGTGTTTTCAGATTCAAGGTAAAACCCGTTCGCGCAGATACAAGAAAGAAGGATGGAGTATCCAGCCATGACGACCAAAAAAGACGATATCATTATTTTTGACACCACGTTGCGCGATGGTGAGCAATCTCCCGGTGCCACAATGACCTTTGACGAGAAGTTACAGGTTGCAACGCTGCTGGATGAAATGGGTGTGGATGTAATCGAGGCAGGTTTCCCGATTGCCTCCGATGGTGATTTTGAAGCGGTTTCTGAAATTGCCCGACGATCGGAAAACGCGATCATTGCGGGCCTTGCCCGCGCCATTCCCGGTGATATTCGCCGATGCGCCGATGCCGTGAAGCACGCAAAGCATCCCCGTATTCATACGTTCGTCTCCACGTCACCAATTCATCTCGAGTTTCAGATGAAAAAGACCCAGGAAGAAGTGCTGGACATCATCCATGAGACGGTTTCACTGGCGCGCTCCTTGTGTGATGATATCGAATGGTCGGCCATGGATGCAACCCGCACGCCGCTGGACTATCTGGCCAGATGTGTTGATGCTGCCATCAAGGCTGGTGCGACAACGATAAACCTGCCGGATACTGTTGGCTACACAACACCAGGCGAAATGCGGCATCTGTTCCAGACCATGAAGGACAAAGTCGCCAATGCTGACAAGGTGATTTTCTCGGCACATTGCCACAATGATCTCGGCATGGCGGTTGCCAATTCATTGGCTGCCGTTGAAGGTGGTGCTCGCCAGATTGAATGTACGATCAACGGGCTGGGCGAGCGCGCTGGTAATGCGGCATTGGAAGAAGTTGTCATGGCAATCAAAACCCGCAATGACGTGCTGCCCTACAATTGCAATGTCAGGTCTGAGTATCTGACACGGGCGTCGCGGATGGTCTCTGCGGTATCTTCATTTCCCGTGCAGTACAACAAGGCTATTGTGGGTCGTAATGCGTTTGCCCATGAGAGCGGTATTCACCAGGACGGCATGCTGAAGAACCAGGAAACCTATGAGATCATGACACCTGCGTCAGTCGGTGTAACCAAGACATCGCTTGTAATGGGCAAGCACTCTGGTCGTCATGCCTTCAAGTCCAAGCTGGAAGATCTGGGCTATAGTCTGTCAGACAATGCACTGCAGGATGCCTTTGTGCGCTTCAAGGCGTTGGCGGATCGCAAGAAGCATATCTATGATGAAGACATCGAAGCCCTTGTTGATGAGGGGATTGCCTCTGCAACCGATCGGATGAGGGTTGTGGCGCTCACCGTGATTGCGGGAACGATGGGGCCGCAGACAGCAACATTGACACTGGATATTGATGGCAAGCAATCGACGGTACAATCGGTTGGCAATGGCCCGGTTGATGCCACGTTCAACGCGATCCATGCATTGCATCCCCACGATGCAAAACTGGCTTTGTATGATGTTCATGCGGTCACTGAAGGTACCGATGCGCAGGCTGAAGTATCAGTGCGTCTCGAAGACATCACCAGCGGTCGCCAGGTTACCGGGCGATCAGCGGACCCTGATACGCTGGTAGCCTCCGCCAAGGCCTATATTGCAGCTCTGTCCAAATTAGAGGTGAAACGGGCGAGGGGAGACACGACTGCACCCCTCAAGGCTTTATCTGGTGCTGATCGGCGTGGGCCATAGGTTTAGCGGTAATTTCTCGATCCAAAGGTCGCTAATTAACTATTAACTCAACTGTCAGTGGCCAAATGTGATATAATGAGGTAGACATTTGTTTACTCCTTTGATAATGCACATTCACAGTTTGCAAGAGGCGCGCTGACCGCAGCGCGCCTCCGGCATTCCAGGGGTCCGGTACAGTGTGACTGTTCTGAACTTTCGATAAATTGGTGAGGGCGTATAGCTCAGTTGGTAGAGCATCTGACTCTTAATCAGACGGTCCTGGGTTCGAATCCCCGTGCGCCCACCAAGTTTTTCTAGACATGCCGCTCAGGTGCAGCGATGTAAACCGCCAGCAAGGCTCCCTTTTCAGAGTGGGATGAATGCTGCGTTCCCTCTTTCAACCAGACAAGATC
>JBAUGO010000253.1:0-2055 GCA_049679775.1 Anderseniella sp. | reverse complement strand
CCCTTATGGGAGATCTTGTTCCTGACGAAAAGCGTCCGCGTGGGATCGCGTTGTTTTACCTGATGCAACTGGTCGGCATAATTCTGGCGGCAGTGACATTCTCATTTCTGCTGCGCGACTTCACCAGCGAACTTCTGATCCGCGTCTTGCACGGTGCCGCTGTTGTTTCCATGGTCCTGAACGTGATTGCCATGTGGAAGCAGGAACCACGAGACAGGATTCGGGCCGCCGCGATCAAAACTGCACCACAGCCTGGTTTCATGGAAACATGGCGCAAGTTTTCGCAACAAGACTCCACCAAGCGGCTGCTGATTGGCGTCGGGTTGGGAACCATGGGCTTTGGCATGCAGGATGTCTTACTCGAGCCATATGGTGGAGAGGTTCTCAAACTCTCGGTTCCAGAAACGACAATGCTGACCGCCGTCATGACCGCTGGCACTTTGTGCGGACTAATAACCACAATGCGCATCGTCGCGCGCGGGGTAAACCCTTGCAGACTGGCAGCTTATGGCACGATTTTTGGCATTCCAGCTTTCACAGTGATCCTGTTTGCCTATCCCATGGAGTCAAAGGCCATGTTTATCGCCGGTGCGGCCATGATCGGTCTCGGCGCCGGCCTGTTCATTGTTGGCAGCTTGTCCGCTGCCATGGACATGGCAACCGGAGAGAACCGCGGACTGGTGGCCGGTGCCTGGGGCGCAATTCAGGCAACTACCGCTGGTGTCGGCATTGCGGCAGGCGGTTTTCTTCGCGATGGAGTCAACGGCTTGGCCAAGAGCGGCGCACTTGGAGAAGCCTTGTCGGGACCAGCAACTTCTTACGGCTTCGTCTATCTGACTGAAATTTTACTACTGTTTCTTGCCCTGGTGGTGATCGCGCCGCTGGTTCGCGGCAAAGGGCATGTCACTGAACGTCAAACTCGCCAGTTCGGCCTCGCCGAACTTCCAGGATAAAGCATTAAAGGGTGAAAGGAAAAACCAATGGGCAAAGGTGCTGTTACAGAATATATCGACGTGGCTCAAATCGCACTATACGTTTTCTTCATATTTTTTGCGGGTCTGATATGGTACCTGCGCAAGGAAGACCGTCGCGAAGGCTACCCATTGGAGATTGATGGCAAGGGAATGTCCACGCACTCCGTGTTGTTCATTCCTGACGCGAAAACCTTCCATCTACCACACGGCGGCACCGTCAAGGCGCCAAACCTGCGGGCCGACACCCGTCCGGTCAAAGCCAGTCGCCGGGTCGAGTATCCCGGCACACCGCTTGAACCAACAGGTGATCCGATGGCGGACGCTGTTGGACCTGCTTCCTATGCCGAACGCGCTGATGAGCCGGACAGGACATTTGACGGCAAGGTGAAAATCGTCCCCATGGCAAGTGACTCGCACTTCCGTGTGGCTGACGAAGACCCAGATCCACGCGGTATGGAAGTACTGGGTGCAGACGGTAAGGTTGCCGGTACAATTTCGGAAATCTGGGTGGATCGCGCAGAGACCTGCATTCGCTACTACGAATTGAAACTGGCCGGCTCCACCCGTAACCCGAACCGCCTGTTGCCAGTCAATAACGTGCTGATCAAAAACAATCAGGTGAGAGTGAATTCCATCCTGGCCAGCCAGTTTGCCGGTGTGCCACGCACCAAGAACCCGGATCAGGTTACCCTGCTCGAAGAGGACATGATCATGGGTTACTACGCCGGTGGTCGATTGTATGCAACGCCACAGCGACAGGAGCCGGTGATATGACCGAAAATCACGACGACTTTGCATTCGAACCAATTCCGGGCCTGCCCGAACTTCCGCCAGAAAATGAAAAGATACTCTGGCAGGGCAGCCCGTCACGCAACTCGATGGCCGTGCATGTTTTCCATGTTCGCAAGGTCATTGGCTATTTTGCATTTTTAATGGCAATGCAAGTTGTCTCAGGATTTTACGACGGCTCAACTGCAGCGGTCATAACAACTGACCTTTCGGTATTGGCTGCTGGAGGTGGATTGAGCATAATTCTCTTGAGCGGTTTGGCATGGGGCTATAGCCGCAGTACAATCTACAC
>JBAUGO010000252.1:0-5614 GCA_049679775.1 Anderseniella sp. | reverse complement strand
CCTCATAGGCATCAATTGAGGCTTTTTTCTCAAAGGTCAGCCCGATGTCATCGAGACCGTTCATCAGGCAATGCTTGCGGAACGGGTCTATGTCAAACTTTATGGTTCCACCGTCCGGGCCCTTGATTTCCTGGGTTTCCAGATCAACGGTAACGGTTGCATTGGCACCGCGACGGGCATCATCCATCAGCTTGTCAACGTCTTCCTGTGGTAGCTTGATCGTCAAGATACCGTTCTTGAAACAGTTATTGTAGAAAATGTCGGCAAACGACGTTGAGATGACGCAGCGAATGCCGAAATCCAGCAATGCCCATGGTGCGTGCTCGCGCGAGGAACCGCAGCCAAAATTGTCACCGGCAACAAGGATGCTGGCCTGTTTCCAGGCGGGCTGGTTCAGCACGAAGTCCGCATTGATGCTGCCATCATCAGCGTAACGCATTTCATAAAACAGCGATTTGCCAAGACCTGTACGCTTTATGGTCTTGAGGAATTGCTTGGGGATGATCATGTCGGTGTCAACATTGGTGATCGGCAAGGGTGCTGCAACACCGGTGAGCTTGGTGAACTTGTCCATCTGCTGGAATGTCTCCTGGATCTGGAAAACGGGTTATAGGTGATGTGTGCCGTGCGCCGGGCTGATCGTCAAGTGTTACCGCTGTTTGCACGTAAATCCGGCAGGCCAATACCGGTTGACTCAAACCCGCCATCTACCGACAGGATCTGGCCATTGATGTAGCTTGCCTTGTCTGAAATCAGAAAATAGATGGCTTCGGCGATTTCACGCTCTTGCCCATATCGGTTGAGCGGGATGGAATCATGATAGCTCTGACGGATTGAAGCATTGTGAACCTTTTTGGCCATTTCCGTGTCGACAGGGCCGGGGCAAACGCAGTTTACCCTTATGCCTTGATTGCCATACTCGGCTGCCTGTTGCTTTGTGAGGTGAATGACCCCGGCCTTGGAGGTGCCATAGGCAACACGCAATGTTGATGCGCGGTGGCCTGATATCGAGGCGATATTGACAATAGCACCGCCGCCATTGCGCAACATGACTGGTGCTGCAGCCTGTACGGTAATGAACGGGCCGGTCAGGTTGGTCGCCATGATGGTGTGCCAGACATCAAGTCCGGTCTGTGCGATGGGGCCAAAGTCTGCAATACCTGCATTGTTGACCAGGCCATCGAGACGGCCAAATCGTGCTCCTGCAAGGTCTACTGCGCGTTGCACATCATGTGCGTTTGAGACGTCACACTCGATGCACAAGGTGGTGTCGGATGGTAATTCTGTTTTTGCGGCGTGAAGTGTTTCGGCATTGTTGTCGACAAGGCCAACCTGCCAGCCATATTCAAGAAACAGTTTCGTTGTGGCCAGGCCGATACCGCGAGCAGCGCCCGTGATGAGGCAGACTTTGCTTGAAGGAGGTGTCATCATAATATCCTACAAAAAGCCGTAACGGCGGGCAAACCAGAACAATAAAAAGGCACCGAGTGCATATCCCAGGCCGCGGCCTATGCGCTTGCCCCACAATTCGATATTGTCTTCTGGTTCTGCATCTTGCGATGTTCGTGCACCGAGAAGCTTTTCAGATTGTTCGCCAAGGCGCCTGAGGTTGGCCTCTGCCTTGCGCACTTCGTCTTCATTTCTGTCGGGTTTTTTTGCCATCACTGCACAGTCGGTGGTGCCGGATTTGCGGCTTCAAGTTCAGCTTCAAGCTGAGCCACGACATCATCAGACAGTTCAAGACGATGTGCGGTTTCATGTACCATGACCTGCATCAAAATGGCAGACAGCTCATCGCCTTGCTCAACCCAGTAATCAAGGACAGCCCGCCTGAACAGCACAAGGACAAGGTGACCTTCATCTGTGTCCCGCAGCAGTCCCATGATGTCAAACTGGGTTTCGCATCCCACCTCGTCAAGCGTCTCCTCATCGGGGAACTCTTCGACAATGATGGCAATCTCACCCGTCATATGACGCAATGTGGCTGGTGCATTGCCCCAGGTACGACGTGCAAGTTGCGTCAACTCTGCGGTTGAAGGCGCTCGCATGTGCGCCCAGCGGTTATGGGTGTTCAAAGGCCGGTTCATGACATGATGATGCCAGCGAAATCAGTGTATAGCCAGACCGTAATGTGCAATAATTTTTAGATCATGCCTGCAGCAGCATAGGCCATCATGGCACCAGCAGCGATTGTTGCGGTAACCAGAAGTCCAAGCACGCGGCGCAGAAAGCGCGCGTCTGCAGGTATTGTAGCAGCGGACATAGTGTCCTCCCCAGGAACATAAACCAACGACCCCTCCCACGGGGATGACAGCTTGGTTTCTAATACAAGAAGCTTGATATGGGATTAACCCGAATGTGCGTCCTTGCACCATATTCGGGCGCAAGGTGCAAGTTAAAACAGCGGCCTGGCATGATTCCGTATAAGGAATGATGCCATATCAGGTGCTGTGAGCGCGCGTTGCCTTGTTCCCGATCAACCGAACGTGCGTATATCCACAAAATGCCCGGCAATGGCCGCAGCTGCTGCCATGGCGGGGGACACCAGATGGGTACGGCCCTTGAAGCCCTGACGGCCTTCAAAATTGCGGTTGGACGTGGAGGCGCAGCGCTGGCCGGGCTTCAGCTGATCAGGGTTCATGCCAAGGCACATGGAACACCCAGGCTCGCGCCATTCAAAACCAGCGGCGGTGAATATCCGGTCCAGCCCTTCTGCTTCGGCCTGTGCCTTTACGACACCGGAACCTGGCACGATCATCGCATAATCCAGCCGGTCAGAAATCTTCCTGCCTTCAACGACGCGGGCAACTTCGCGCAGGTCTTCGATGCGGCCATTGGTGCAAGAGCCGATCCACACAACATCGAGCGCAATATCAGTGATCTTCGTGCCAGCCTTGAGGCCCATATAATCCAGAGCACGCTGTTTTGAGATGCGCCTTGCCTCATCCGCAATGGCTGCAGGGTCCGGCACAGTCCCTGCCACCGATATCACGTCCTCAGGTGAGGTGCCCCATGACACGATGGGGGGCAGGGCGGCGGCGTCGAGCGTGATGATTTCATCAAAGTGTGCGCCATCATCGGAATAAAGTGTCTTCCAGTAGGCCATTGCCGCATCCCAGTTTTTACCGGATGGCGACATCGGGCGGCCCTTGAGATACTCATAGGCCTTTTCATCAGGTGCGATCATGCCAGCGCGGGCACCACCTTCAATGGTCATGTTGCACACTGTCATGCGGCCTTCCATGGACAACTCGCGAATGGCGTCGCCGGCAAACTCGATAACGTGGCCAGTGCCACCTGCCGTGCCGATCTCACCAATGACGGCCAGAATGATGTCCTTGGCGGTTGCGCCCTTGGCCAGCTTTCCATCCAGCTGAACCTTCATGTTCTTTGCCTTCTTCTGGATCAGCGTTTGTGTGGCCAGAACGTGCTCTACTTCGGAGGTGCCAATACCGTGGGCCAGTGCACCAAAAGCGCCATGGGTCGAGGTGTGGCTATCACCACACACGATCGTGGTGCCTGGAAGCGTGAAGCCTTGTTCAGGGCCAATAATGTGCACGATGCCCTGGCGGCTGTCGGTTTCTGAAAAATATTGTACGCCAAAGTCCGCCGCGTTTTTCGCCAGCGTTTCAACCTGTATGCGGCTTTCTTCTTCTTCAATGCCTTTGGTGCGATCGGTTGTAGGCACGTTATGATCAACCACGGCGAGAGTTTTTTCAGGTGCGCGAACTGAGCGTCCGGTCATGCGCAAGCCTTCAAATGCCTGCGGGCTGGTCACTTCGTGCACGAGATGGCGATCGATATAGAGAAGGCATGTGCCATC
This sequence comes from Anderseniella sp., assembly GCA_049679775.1. GTDB lineage: Bacteria > Pseudomonadota > Alphaproteobacteria > Rhizobiales > Aestuariivirgaceae > Anderseniella. Next base: position 1,791 of record JBAUGO010000252.1, on the reverse strand, counting down.
TTCTGCCTCGTGGACCAGGTGGTCGTCCCAGATCTTGTCGTATAGTGTGCGTGCTGGCATGAGAAACCTCGATAAACCGGAAGTGTTATGAATTGAGCGCAACCTAAAGTCGGCAATCAGTTTTGTCACCTGAAAATGGATTTCAAATTTTAGCAAATTTCAACGGGTTTCGTCTGCTCAAGTTTAAGAAAATGGCTTTAAGGGTATCGCCTATTGCAGACCAACATGAAAAGGCCCCTCAAACATGTTCAATAACGGCGATCAAAGAAAACACGAAAACGTTCAGCTGGTGCTCATGGATGGGCGCTGCGTTGAAGGCACGCTGCTGCTGCCCATGAGCAGTGACGCACGCCGCGCGCTGAACGGTGACAGTCAGGTGCTGGAGTTTCTGCATGCCGACGGGCGCATGTCGGTTGTGGCCAAGCAGGCCATCGTGGAGATTGTATTGCTGAACGAACGCCAGAGCGCGCGAGTAGCTGCCTGAGGCAGATCAATCGCGGCTAACCGGTCATGGAGTGCCCCAAAACATCACGGGCAATCACTTCGCGCTGAATTTCGCTGGTTCCCTCGAAAATGCGCATGACGCGGGCATCACGGTAGAGCCTTTCGATTTCGTATTCACGCGAGAATCCGTTGCCGCCGTGCAGTTGCAGCATTCGGTCAACGATGCGGCCACAGGTTTCGGAAGCAGCGAGCTTTGCCATGGATGCTTCGGCGCGTATTTTTATACCCTTGTCCAGCAGTCGTGCACCGCGCAACATGAGCAACCATGCCTGATCAAGCTCGGTGCGGCAGTCTGCCAGAACGAAGCGTGAATTCTGGAAGTCCGCAACTGCCTTGCCGAAGGCCTTGCGTTCGCTGGCATAGGTCAGGCCAAGTTCAAAGGCGCGTTCACCAATCCCGATGGATTGCGCTGCGATTGCAATGCGGCTGGGTGCAATCGCGCCAAGCGCGATGCGCAATCCCTGACCTGGCGCGCCGACAAGGTTTTCAGCCGGGATGCGACAGTCTTCAAAAAACAATTGTGCGGTGCCGGAAGAGCGAAGACCCATCTTGTCTTCTATCCGGCCAAGTGAGAAGCCTGGTGTGCCTGCCTCTATCACGAAGCAACTGACAGCGTTTTTATCTGATTGCGATGGCGTTTTGGCAAAGACAACAAAAACCCTGGCATTGGATCCACCGGTAATCCATTGCTTTGAGCCGTTCATGATCCAGCTCGCGCCATCCTTGATTGCGCTGGTTCTGATGCCGGCAGCGTCGGAACCCGCGCCAGGCTCGGTCAAGGCGAAGGAGACGGCACCCATCTCCCCGCGTGCGATCGGCTTTACAAATCTTTCGCGCTGCTCAGGGGTTGCGTGGTTTGCCAGAATGGCAGCGGCGAGATTTGATGCGACCATGACCACGCCAACAGAAGCATCAGCTCGCGAAATGGCCTCAATTGCAAGTGCGTAGCCTGTGTTGTCGAGACCGGGACCGTCATCTTCGGGCGAGGTCTTCATGGACATACCGCCAAGCGCAGCCAGTTCATTGATCAGGTCTGTCGGGAAATCGTGTGACTTGTCACGTTCGGCTGCGCCTGCAAGCAGCTTGTCGTGTGCAAATCTGATCATCATGTCGCGAATTTCAACATGGTCTGATGACAGGTCGAACCCCATAAGGTTCAGGTCCGGCAGGTGCATGTTGATCCCCTCCATCAGTGGGCGTTTTTTTCGCACCAGGATGATAGATCACCAGGCAAGGTCATGTACCATGCAATATGTTGCTCACCAGCACGGCCATCAAATAGTGTTC
>JBAUGO010000251.1:0-1801 GCA_049679775.1 Anderseniella sp. | reverse complement strand
CTCCAGCTATCATTACCAAAACTTGATTTGACGAGCGCATGGAGATTATGTCAGCATTGCTGACCTATTCGAATAATCAGGAGTATGAGTGATGGTGCTTAAGCCGATAAAGCTCGACGACAAATTCGACATAAACAAATCGCATGCATTCATGACTGGCACACAAGCCATTGTGCGTCTGACACTCATGCAGGCCGCGCGCGACAAAGCGGCGGGTTTAAATACGGCAGGATATGTAACAGGGTATCGTGGCTCTCCGGTTGGTGGTCTTGATCAGCAATTCATGAAGTCAGTGAAATATCTGGCACCTGCCAATGTGCGTTTCGAACCTGGTGTCAACGAAGACCTTGCCGCAACCGCGATCTGGGGCGCTCAACAGGCTGAAATGCGCGGTGAGGGCATCTATGATGGCGTGTTTTCCATCTGGTATGGCAAGGGCCCAGGGGTTGACCGGACGGGTGATGTGTTCCGCCATGCCAACGCAGCAGGCACTTCGAAGCATGGTGGCGTGTTGGCCTTGATGGGCGATGACCATGGGGCTGAAAGCTCTACGGTACCACATCAGTCCGAGTTTGCCATGATGGATGCGATGATCCCTGTCTTGCATCCGGCCGGGCTTCAGGAGATTCTGGATTATGGCATTTATGGGTTTGCGATGTCGCGTTACTCCGGATGCTGGGTTGGACTGAAATGCGTCCATGACAACATTGAATCAGCGGGTATTGCTGATGGTTCTGTTGACCGGATCAAGATTGATTATCCAAAAGACTTTGACATGCCTGAAGATGGTCTGAATATCCGGCCATCCGATGACCGTTTTGACCAGGAAAAGCGGTTGCATAAGAAAAAGCGGTTTGCAGCGGTTGCATTTGCTCGCGCCAACAAGCTTGACAAGATCATCCTGTCGGGAGGCAAGGCTCCCAAAATCGGAATCGTGTCCACTGGAAAGAGTTATCTTGATGTGCGCCAGGCTCTGGATGACCTTGAGATTGATGAAGTTGCTGCGTCCAGGCTTGGCTTGAAACTTCTGAAAATTGCCATGGTCTGGCCGCTTGAACCGCGCATACTTCATGAGTTTGCCAAGGGGCTTGATCTTGTCATTGTGGTTGAGGAAAAGCGCGCGCTGATTGAAACGCAAGTGCGCGAAGAGCTGTGTAACGATGCTCGATCGCCCATGGTAATTGGCAAGCTCGATGAAAAAGGCAATGAGTTGTTCCCAGCCTATGGAACGCTGGAACCGAACCAAATTGCCATAGCAATTGCAGAGCGTTTGCTGAAGATACGCTCATCCAAAGCTGTTGAGGAAAAGCTGGGCCTGATCAAGGCGAGCATGGGTAAGGTCAGCAACTCACCAAACCTGGCTGAACGCATTCCCTATTTCTGTTCAGGTTGTCCGCATAATTCATCAACCGTGTTGCCGGAAGGTGGACGTGGATATGCTGGTATTGGGTGTCACTGGATGGTTCAGTACATTCCTGAGCGTAACACCGAAGGCGCAACCCACATGGGTGGAGAGGGTGCCAACTGGATCGGTGAAGCTCCATTTTCAAAACGCAATCACGTATTTCAGAACCTCGGTGACGGCACATACAACCATTCAGGTCTCATGGCTATTCGCGCTGCTGCAGCTTCTGGGGTCAATATCACCTACAAGATATTGTACAATGATGCTGTTGCCATGACGGGTGGCCAGATGCATGAGGGCGGGCTCACGGTCCCCATGATTGCAGCACAGGTGCGCGCTGCAGGTGTAGACCGCATTGCCATTGTGACAGATGAGCCAGACAAGTATCCATCCAAT
>JBAUGO010000250.1:0-2003 GCA_049679775.1 Anderseniella sp. | reverse complement strand
GCAGGCGACGCCAAAACCGGATCCGGTAATGCCGCCGACGATCTGCTTGATTCAGTCAATCGCAGGCTGGGATACAGGTAGTATTGATTGACAAAGCCCAGTCTCGGCAACTTTCCACCAAATGGATTGCTGGCAAATTATCGCAACCTTGAGCCATGTGAGCGCAATGTCTTTCTGGCTGCGCGTGCCTGCCTGACGTTTCGCACCATGAGCATATCAACTGCTGCCCGTCTGGCAAGATCGTGGCTGTTGCTTCCGGTGTATCTGGTTACGGATGTACTGCTACCATGGCTGAAATTCAGCGCCGCCTCACAGCAAGCTTACGGACATTCCCGGGTGCGCCAGTTAATGGAGGTGGTGCGAGGCACCCTCACATCGGGTCCGTGCGGCCGGAAAGGCTATTACCGGTCGTGCCTGGCGCGGCACAAGGGCGGAAAGGAACTTGCAAGCTACATTCACGATCAGTTTCATGAAACACAAGTCGCATTCTGCAGGTATGCAGTTACAAGATTGCTTGGGGACCAACCTCAACTTGGAAACAAATATTCCCTCGCCCTACTTTGCCGACAAGCCGGAGTCCCATCGGTCATTACGTTGGCTGCGGTCTCGCAGGACGGTTCAGTAGAGTGGATGGCAGAAGATGCCAAAGCGCAAATGCAGGCAGCGCAATCGCTGTTTGTAAAACCTTCACATGGCACCCAGGGACAGCATGCCCAGAGATGGGACAATGCAAGCGGCAGCTTTACGAGCAACAATGGAACTCTGGCGAAGTCTGCGGATGCGGTGATTTCTGAAGTTGCAAGCCTGGCCAGGCAGACTGGGAGGCAAATGTTGGTACAACTGGCCATCAGCAATTCAAAAGAAATCCAATCTTATGGCAGCAGGGCAGTCAGCACGGTGCGACTGGTCACACTGCTTTCTCACAATGGTGACATCATGCCAGTGCAAGCGGGCATGCGATTTGGAGGCACCGCCGACGGGATAGTGGACAACTACAGCGCAGGCGGCATCTATTTTGTTGCTGACCACCACACAGGCGAACTCCTCACCGGCCTGGCGACCACAGCGGCACAAAAACCGGAGTTCAAGACAACACCACCCCTGTCAAACAAGGTGGTTACAGGCACAATAATTCCACGCTGGAAAGAAGTGGTCGATCTGGCCAAGACAGCCCACCGCGCGATGACCAGACACACCATTTGTGGATGGGACATTGCCGTGACAGAAGACGGACCCGTGATAGTGGAATGCAATGATATTCCGGGATGTCCGGTACCCGGCCAAAGACCCAATGGCTTCTATGGCACCGACTATTCGAAGTTGCTGCACCGGGAAATCCTCTACTACCTGAACCAGCTTGAACCGGAAAACTCACGTTTCCGTTTCAAGACTGGTATTGAGCAAAGCTGACAGGTCTAGAACTTATGATTACGGTGACGGCGGCGGAAGGCGGCGGCCTCCAGCTCAAGTGCAGCATTAACGCTCAGCGGCAAGTAGGATGCCCAGATCACCTCATCGCGACTGACACCAATGTCAACAAGCATCCGGTCATCAAACTCCAGCATGTTGCGGATTTTCGACCTTGCCCGCCAATTGCGAAACAGTGAGGAGAGCGAAAAGCCGGTTTTATGTGCGGGACGGTAGGTTTGTACGGTGCAATCAGTCATTGTCGTTTTCTCCTTGTTTGTTGTGAGATAAATATGCGCCTTGACTAACCATCAATCCAACGAATAGTATTTATTGAAACCATCAATAAATGTGATTGAAAGCCATGTTACCGAACCTTGACGTAGACCTGTTGCGCACCTTCGCTATTCTGGCGGAAACCGGCAACTTTACCCGCACCGCAGAAGAAGTGGGCCGAACCCAGTCTGCTGTGTCGATGCAGGTCAAGCGCCTTGAAGAGCTTGTCGGCAAGCCACTCATATTGCGAGATGGACGCAGCAACACGGTGACTACTGACGGCCAGCTCATCCTTGAATATGCCAGGCGCATGATACAAC
>JBAUGO010000249.1:0-6905 GCA_049679775.1 Anderseniella sp. | reverse complement strand
CCCTGGATGGCAATGCAGGTCTTGTAGAAAATGAAGTAGCTAAACTGATCGAGTATGCCGGATTAAATAAAACATTGACCATCAATGATGTTTTTGCCGTTGGTGCTGTCAATGAAGCAGGATCTGTTGATAACCTGATTGACGCCATGTTCATGGGTGATTCTGCTTTGAGTTTGAATGCGCTCGGAAATCTCAAAGACCAGGGGGTTCAACCGGCAAGTATTTTGATAGCCATAACCAATCACTACGAATTGTTGCTGGAGCTGTCAATCTTGACAAGTTCAGGACAGAGCCCTGCTACAGTCGTAAAAATGCATAAACCACCTATATTTTATAAACGACAACCAGCTCTTACAGAGCAACTGGTTCGCAATGATTTAGATGGCTTATCGCGTCTAGTTGAAAACCTTCAGACATCTAACAAGGAAGTCCGCTTGAACCCGTCAATATCCTGGCCCTTGGCAGAGCGCCTTGTATTGTCTGTTTGCGGGTACATAAAACGAAGACAAAGAACTTCCTCTAGAAACTGACACCCAGTTTCGTACAGATTTCTTCAAGTTGGTCTAACGTTTTGTAATTAATGATTAATTTGCCTTTTTCAGGTGTTTTTGTTTCAATCGAAACCTTCAGACCTATGGCTTCGGCGAGCATCTTTTCAACCGCTGTGATATTGCTGTCATCGGTTGTTTTTTTCGTCACCGTTGTACTATTGGGATTGGCTGCATTTTTAGCCATTTGTTCAGCCTGCCGAACTGATAGGCCCAGGGCTATGATCTTTTGCGCAAGTGCTTGCGGGTCAACTGTTGCAATAAGCGCGCGCGCATGACCAGCTGTCAGTTTTCCATCTTGTAGAGCTTCGAGCACTGACTTGGGCAGCGTCATCAACCTGATCGTATTGGCAATATGGCTGCGGCTTTTACCAATGGATTCGGCAAGTTGTTGTTGGGTATATTCAAATTGCTCAATCAGTTGATGGTAACCCATGGCTTCTTCAACTGGATTGAGATCTGCTCTTTGCACGTTTTCTATAATTGCGATTTCTAGAACTTCTTGATCGCTTAACTCACGGATCAACACTGGTACTTTATGTAATGCAGCCAACTGAGCCGCACGCCAACGGCGTTCACCAGCAACGATTTCATAGCCTTCATTGTCCTTAGACGGACGAACTACAATCGGTTGCAAGATACCCTTTTCAGAAATTGAATTCGCCAGGTCTTGTAATTCAATATCGTTGAATACCTTTCTGGGATTCAATCGATTGCTACGTACCATTTCAATAGGTAGCTCCTGATAGCCGGTATGGCTTGATACAACTTCAGTCTCGACATCGATTGGCGCATCGTCACCTATCAATGCGGCGAGGCCACGGCCCAGTCTTTTCTTCGGTAGTGCTGTCATGGGATTACTTTTCTTTTTCTATCAAGCAGCACGCAGCGAACGCTCGCGCCTTATAATTTCTGATGCGAGTTTGATATAGGCCTGAGAACCTGCGCAGGTATTGTCATATAGGAGTACTGGTTTTCCATAAGATGGTGCTTCAGAAACCCTGACATTCCTTGGTATAACTGTTTCGTAAACTTTTGTACCCAACACACTGCGAACATCTAGCGCTACCTGTTCAGACAATGAATTTCGCCTATCAAACATGGTCAGAACGATACCTTGTATTTCAAGATTTGGATTGAGATTGACCTTTACTCTTTCAACTGTCTTCAACAACTGGCTTAGGCCTTCCAGTGCGAAAAACTCACATTGCAATGGAACTAAAATAGCATCAGCAGCAGACAGTGAATTGATAGTAAGCAAATTTAGCGATGGCGGACAATCAACGAGAATATAGGAATAAGCTTCGAATTCCTGGCTTTGTTGCAACTCAAAAATGGCATCTTTCAAACGGTAGGTCTTACGATCAAAACCAGCCAACTCGATTTCGGCTCCTAATAGATCCATTGAAGAGGGTGCGCAATCAAGATGCGGTATTTCTGAGGTTCGAATGACATCTCGCAAGGATGCCTCACCTACCAGCACTTGATATGTTGATCCCCTGTCATCAGAACGGGTAATACCAAGCCCGGTGCTGGCATTGCCTTGTGGATCAAGATCAATAACCAGAACTCTTTCTCCTACCGCAGCAAGAGCAGTGCCAAGATTTATGGCTGTTGTCGTTTTGCCAACACCACCTTTCTGGTTTGCTACCGCCAGAATTCGGGGCTTATGTTCAGCTTCTTGGTAATGTACCTGTGTTGACACGTTCGACCTCTTTGATTTCAAGAATGCACCCTGTTTTCTGTGTGCGACTTGAGTGTTTGATGAACGAGATATTCCAACATTTAGTAGCTTGGGTCAATTCAACATCTACATCTTGTCCCTTTAGGAACAACAATCTTTGTGGATGGAGCGGCAGTTTAGATGTCAGATCGATTAACTTTGACAATGGCGCCAGTGCACGTGCAGTACAAACATCCACTATTTGATTTAACTCCAGACTGTCGGCAGATTCTATCCGATTCAGGATGATTCGTGAATCCAGTTTGCACATCCTTATTACCTGGGACAGAAAGGATGCTTTTTTTGCATTACTCTCAATCATGATAACGCGTGCACCATAACCTGCACCTTGCAAAGCTATTGCAAGGGGTATCGCAGGAATTCCTGCACCAGATCCAAGATCAACAATATTCCGATCTGTAGGTTTTATGTGCGCCGCCATTTGTAGTCCATCGCATATGTGGCGATGCCAGATTTCTGGAATAGTAGAACTTGATATAAGATTGATATGGCTTTGCCATCTCAACAGCTCATCAACATACAATTTCAATTTGTCGATGGATTCACGTGAAACATTGAAATAATGATCAATATTATCAGCCTGCACATCTGACGGAATCATGTTGGGTTCATCAGCCTTACTCATCAGGCAAACTGAGCTGCTTTATGTGTCCTGCCGATATGCGTCATGATCAGAACCAGAGAGCCAGGTGTGATGCCCTCTATCCTCGCAGCATGTCCAATAGTCTCAGGCCTGCTACCTTCAAGCTTCTGTCTGATTTCGTTCGACAGGCCATCTATGCACTTATAATCAATATTATCCGGGATCTTGATCGCTGAATCTTGCTTGAACGCTTCAATTTCCACATTTTGACGTTCTGCGTAAGGAGAGTAGATAGCTTCGGCCTGTAAGGATTCGCGTGATTCACGTGAAACATTATTCAATTCAGGCCACACAGATGCCAGCTGATCAAACGATATGGTTGAATATGACAGGAAGTTATAAGCGGACCTTAAGCGCCCATCCTTGTTGGACGGCAATCCGCTTTCAGCCGCTTGATGAGGCGTAAGCACACATTCCATAAGACGGTCACGCAGAATATCCAGAGCAGTCTTCTTTTCAATGAATGCAGCCTCACGTGCCGATGAGCACATGCCGAGGTTCATGCCCAATTGCGTGAGCCTTTGATCCGCATTGTCAGCTCGAAGCAATAGGCGGTATTCTGCCCTCGATGTAAACATACGATAAGGCTCGGATACCCCGCGCTGAACAAGATCATCCAGCATCACGCCGATATATGCTTGAGAGCGATCAATCCGCAATTCTTCTAATGACAGTGCCTTTGCTGCCGCATTGGCACCTGCAACAAGGCCTTGTGCTGCAGCTTCCTCATATCCGGTTGTGCCGTTTATCTGGCCCGCGAGAAATAAACCAGGAAGCTTCTTCAACTCCAGAGTGATCGAGAGTTCACGTGGATCAACATAATCATATTCAATTGCATAGCCCGGCTGCAGTATTGTTACGTTTTCCAGACCAGCAATTGAATGCACATAGGCATGTTGCACATCTTCAGGCAATGATGTGGAAATCCCGTTGGGATAAACTACGTGATCATCAAGACCTTCTGGTTCCAGAAAAACCTGATGCGAAGTACGGTCGGCAAATTTGACCACCTTGTCTTCGATAGAGGGACAATAGCGCGGTCCTGTGCCCTCTATGTACCCTGCGTACATCGCAGATTTTCCCAAATTTTCACTTATGATCCCATGTGTGACTTCATTGGTATATGTGATGTGGCAACTGATCTGCCGAACCTGTGTTTCCCGGGTCAAAGTAGAAAAATAAAACGGCTCAGTGTCTCCTGCCTGCTCTTCCAGGTCTTTATAATTGATCGTGCGAGCATCAAGCCGAGGTGGCGTTCCAGTTTTCAAACGACCAATCTGGAGTCCGGTTTCGCGCAAAACGGTTGCCAGCTGATTGCTGGGTTGCTCACCCATTCTGCCTGCAGGAACTTTCTTGTCACCTATGTGTATGAGCCCGCCAAGAAACGTCCCTGTGGTCAGAACAACTGCCCGCGCAGTTATTTCACTACCATCTTCCGTTATAATTCCGGTCACCTGGCCAGATTTCATCAAAAAAGCACCTACCGCTGCTTCCATAACAGTCAGATCATCGTGCTGATTGATCGCCTGCTGCATGGCAGCCTTGTAGAGCTTGCGATCAATTTGCGCACGCGGTCCGCGAACAGCTGGGCCCTTTGAACGATTTAACAAGCGATATTGAATTGAAGCTGCATCACTGACCTTGCCAATCAAGCCATCCAAAGCATCAACCTCGCGTATAAGGTGGCCCTTGCCAAGGCCTCCCATCGCTGGATTGCAAGACATTTCACCTATACGCATAGCCTGATGGGTTATCAGCACCGTTCTGGCACCACGGCGTGCGGCTGCACTGGCAGCTTCACACCCAGCGTGCCCGCCACCGACAACGATTACATCGTATGTTGATTCTGTGTTTTGCTTCATGATCTGAGCTGAATACACCAACTGTGGATAAACATCAAAAAAGACTTCGTTTCACGTGAAACAATCATGGCGCTCACTTGCCAATACAAAACCGTGAAAAAATTGCATCCAGGAGATCTTCTACATCTACAGTCCCGATCAACATGGAAATATCCCTGCTTGCCAGGCGCAGTTCTTCAGCCATCATTTCAATAGCAAGATCCGGCTCAAGCGCTTTCTCAATGTGTGCGATTGCGGATTGGACAGCTCTAACCTGACGCTCTCTGACAAGAAGAGCTGGTTCATCTCCTGCAGCACACTCATGCGCTGATCTGGTCAATAGTCCAAGCAGATCATCAATGCCGTCTCCTGTTTTGCTTGAGACAGCAAGATCATACTTACAATCAACAGGGGGTTGAAACAAATCTGCCTTGGTCCAGATTCGATACGTTAGTGAATCGACCCCGGTATTTTGCCAAATTGTATCGTAAGTTGACAGATTAAGTACAATATTTGCAGCTTTTAGCCGATCTCTTGTTCTCTCAATTCCCAATCGTTCCACATGCGAATCGACACTGTCACGCAACCCGGCCGTATCACTCAAAATAACAGTCACACCATCCAGATCCAGCGACACTTCTATCACATCGCGCGTTGTTCCTGCCTCACTACTGACTATGGCCAGCTCCCTGCCTGAGAGCGTATTCAGCAGGCTCGATTTTCCAGCATTAGGTGCACCAACGAGTACAACTCTTACACCTTCACGATTGAGCTTTCCCCGTTCACTGTCCAGTAAATGGCGTTTCAAGGTTTCATGCAATTGCACGAGGCTGTTTCGTATTCCAGGCATGGCTGCATCCGCCACACCTTCTTCATCGGAAAAATCAATGCAGGCTTCCACCAAAGCCCCTGCATCAATCAGCCGCCTACGCCATTGCTCAAATATCTCTGACGCTCTCCCGTCCACGTGAAACAAGGCCTGTTTAACCTGAGACGAGGTTTCAGCATCAAGCATATCAGCAAGGCCTTCAGCAGCAACAAGATCAAACTTGCCATTCCGCATGGCACGCCGGGTAAACTCCCCTGGTTCCGCAGACCTCACTCCAGGACACAAAGCCATTTCACTCATAAACAAGCGAACAATCCCAAGGCTTCCATGTAAATGAAATTCGGCAACATCCTCACCGGTAAAACTGGCCGGACCGGGGAACCACAAAACAAGACCATCATCAATCTTGATTGTGCCCTGATTCACGTGAATACCGACTTTTGTAGCTATCCTGGGCTTTGGCAAAACCCCACAACACAACTCAAGCAAATAAGCTGACCTCGGGCCTGATACCCGGATCACAGCTACACCAGCCTTGCCCGAACCTGAAGACAATGCATAAATCGTATCAAGAGATGACATCAAGAATATATACCAATTCAAAAACCCTATGAGAGACCATGATCAAGAACAACAATAAAAAAAACCGGCTTGCAAATGAAACCAGCCCCTATCTTTTGCAACACGACACAAATCCAGTTGATTGGTATCCATGGGGTGAAGAAGCATTCAATCAGGCGCGAGATAGTAACAAGCCCATCCTACTGTCAATCGGATATGCGGCATGTCACTGGTGCCATGTCATGGCACACGAAAGTTTTGAAGATCACGACACTGCACAAGTGATGAATGCCAACTTCATAAATATCAAGGTTGATCGAGAAGAACGTCCTGACATCGATCGACTATACATGGACGCTCTGCACATCATGGGAGAACAGGGAGGATGGCCACTGACCATGTTTCTGACCCCTGATTTGAAGCCATTTTGGGGAGGCACCTATTTTCCGCCAGAGGCAAAGTATGGCCGCCCATCATTTACTCATATACTGAAAGAGCTCAGCAGGATCTGGCAAACAGAACCAGAAAAAATCAACTCAAACACACAAGCCATACTTGATAGGCTCCAAGCTCCACACACTGGAACCGTTGCACATCAGCCAACACGTGGTGCGTTGATTGAGACTGCTGAAAAAATCAGTAGGGCTGGTGATTACAAAAACGGCGGAATTGGTCAGGCACCCAAGTTTCCACAAAGCCCTATTTTCCGTTTTCTTTGGGCAGCCCATCAGTCATACCC
>JBAUGO010000248.1:0-2157 GCA_049679775.1 Anderseniella sp. | reverse complement strand
GTGCGTGGAACGCCGTGTCGAAGCAGACAACCTGTGGCAATTCCGGTGCTAGCTCGCGCATACGTCTGAGCGCCGATATGCCGAACGGAAGATGCAGCGGGGCTTTCGATCGCAAGTCATCAAGGTTGGTCAGCACTAGGTCATCCACCATCACGGGGGCAATATGGATATCACCGCCATGCACGATGCGGTGACCCGACCCTGCCAGTGTCTCCGGTCCATTGCCATTGCGTGTCAGCCAGTCAAGAACCGCATCAAGCGCCTTTGCGTGACCTGCATTATCAGGCAGGGCAGGAAGTTTTTGACTCTTGTGTTTGTCTGTTGACCTGCCATCGGTCCAGCTGACCTGCAGTGCAGGGTTACTGCCCAGCCCATCAACCTGGCCATGTAGCAATTCGTTTAGCGAACCTCCGGTAAAAACCGCAAACTTCAGGGACGATGATCCGGCATTGAGGACGAGAATATTTTTCATGGCGGGTTCACGTTAGAACTGTTTTGTGAAGGTTGCCCAAACAAAACAACCCCGCATCCGGTCAGGAATGCGGGGCTGCAATATTCAAGGCCATATTACCATATTAATTGCCTGGCAGTTTATGAAGCTTACACCATTGGCTGTTGAGGGCGCATGTCCTTGGGGTCAATGCCTGCAACAGACACAGGTTTTTTCATGGCGTCGCGGCGGAAAGGTTCGCCAAGCTCCTGATTGAGCACGCACTCGATAAATGTCGTCACGCCATGCTTCATCTGGGCTTCGATGGCCGCTTCAAGTGCTTCTGACAGCGCGTCCATGGAACGAACCTGCACACCCTTGAGGCCGCAGCCATCAGCAATCTTTGCGTACTCGACACCAAGGTTCAACTCAGTGCCAACAAAGTTGTCATCGAACCAGAGCGTGGTATTGCGCTTTTCTGCACCCCACTGATAGTTGCGGAAAATGACCATCGTGATTGGTGGCCAGTCATTACGGCCAATGGCGGTCATTTCGTTCATGGAAATGCCAAATGCACCATCTCCGGCAAATCCGACAACAGGTGTGTCCGGGCATGCGATCTTGGCGCCGACAATTGACGGCAACCCGTAACCGCAAGGGCCGAACAGGCCTGGTGCAAGATATTTGCGCGGGCTTTCAAAGGATGGATAGGCATTGCCGATCGCGCAGTTGTTGCCGATATCGGACGAAATAATGGCGTCCTTCGGCAATACTTTCTGAATGGCGCGCCATGCCATGCGTGGGCTCATCCGGTCAGGTTCACGCTTGCGGGCACGGTCGTTCCAGTTCGTGCCTGGATCATCGTCCTCGTGGTCCATGGATGAGAGCTGCTGCAACCAAGCAGATTTGGTCTGATGGATCAGGGCTTCGCGCTCTTTGCGGCCTGCGTTGCCTGCAGTAGCGGACAACTTGTCCATAATTTGCTCAGCAACAACCTTGGCATCACCTTGAATGGCAACGGTGACTTTCTTGGTCAGGCCAATACGGTCAGAGTTGATGTCAACCTGAATGATCTTGGCCTCTTTTGGCCAGTAATCGATTCCATAGCCGGGCAATGTCGAAAACGGATTGAGACGTGTACCCAGTGCCAGAACAACATCGGCCTTGGCGATAAGTTCCATGGCAGCTTTTGAACCGTTGTAGCCGAGCGGGCCAGCGAACAATGGATGCGAACCGGGGAACGCATCATTGTGTTGGTATCCGCAGCAAACTGGCGATGAGAGTTTTTCGGCCAATTTCACCGATGCAGGGATAGCACCACCGATAACAACTCCGGCGCCGTTGAGGATAACCGGAAATTTTGCCTCGGAAAGAAGTTTTGCTGCTTCCTGAATTGCAAGTTCACCACCACGCGGGCGCTCAAGACGCACAATTTGCGGCAGCTCGATGTCAATAACCTGAGTCCAGAAATCGCGTGGCACGTTGATCTGTGCAGGAGCAGAGCCGCGCCATGCCTTCTCGATCACACGGTTGAGGACTTCAGCCATGCGTGATGGGTCGCGCACTTCTTCCTGATAGCAAACCATGTCTTCAAACAGTTTCATCTGTTCGATTTCCTGGAAACCACCTTGACCAATGGTCTTGTTGGCAGCCTGGGGTGTTACCAGCAGCAAGGGTGTGTGGTTCCAGTATGCGGTTTTCACCGGTGTCACAAAATTGGTGATGCC
>JBAUGO010000247.1:0-2505 GCA_049679775.1 Anderseniella sp. | reverse complement strand
GCACAGAACAAGCCAGGTACTGTTGTCTGGTGCATGGGTGGCACCCAGCACACAAACGGCAACAACAACACACGTGCTTATTGCGTGCTGCAGCTTGCCCTAGGCAACATGGGTACTGCTGGTGGCGGAACGAACATTTTCCGCGGCCACGATAACGTGCAAGGCGCAACTGACCTTGGCGTTCTGATGGATACCCTGCCTGGCTATTATGGTCTGGCTGCCGGATCCTGGGCTCACTGGGCGCGCGTCTGGGATGAGGATCTGAACTGGCTGAAAGGCCGCTTCAGCACCATCAAGGACAAGGATGGCAAGGACAAGCCCATGATGAACGAGAAGGGTATTCCCGTCTCGCGCTGGATTGATGGTGTTCTTGAAGCTCGTGAAAATATCGACCAGCCTGACAACGTTAAAGGCATGGTTTTCTGGGGTCACGCGCCAAACTCGCAAACCCGTCTTCCGGACATGCAAAAGGCTATGGCCAAGCTCGACACGCTCGTGATCGTGGATCCGTTCCCGACCATGTCCGCTGTCATGCACACACGCAAGGATGGTGTTTATCTGCTGCCTGCAACAACACAGTTCGAAACGTCAGGTTCGGTAACTGCGTCAAACAGGTCCCTGCAGTGGCGTGAAAAGGTCATCGATCCACTGTTCGAAGCATTGCCTGATGAAACCATCATGCACATGTTCGCTGAAAAGTTTGGCTTTGCTGACCGCTTGTTCCGCAACATCAAGGTTGAGAACGCGGAAATCAAGACCGGTGGTCTTAAGGTCAACATGCCAGTTGTCGAAGACATCACCCGCGAGTTTAACCGCGGCATGTGGACAATCGGCTATACAGGCCAGTCGCCAGAGCGTCTCAAGCTTCACATGGCAAACCAGCACACCTTCGACAAGACTACGTTGCGGGCAAATGGTGGTCCAGCCGATGGTGACTATTATGGTCTTCCATGGCCATCATGGGGCACACCAGAAATGAAGCACCCAGGTACGCCTAACCTGTACGACACATCCAAGCCGGTGGCAGAAGGTGGTCTTACATTCCGTGCCCGTTTTGGTGTCAAGGCGCCAGACGAGTGGGGTGGTGCCAACATGCTGGCTGAGGGTTCGTATTCTGTCGGGTCTGAAATCAAGGATGGTTATCCTGAGTTCACCTTCGGCATGCTGCGCAAGCTCGGTTGGGAAGGCGATCTCACGGCGGATGAACTGGCAGCCATCAAGAAGGTGGCTGGCGGCGGAGACGACCAGGAGAAGCTGGACAAGGTCAACTGGAAGATCGACCTGTCAGGTGGTATCCAGCGGGTTGCGATCAAGCATGGTTGTGCACCGTTCGGCAACGCCAAGGCACGTACAGTTGTGTGGACATTCCCGGATCCGGTGCCGTTGCATCGCGAACCCTTGTACACACCTCGCCGTGACCTGCTCGACAAGTACGCCACATACAAGGACAGGAAGATGCATCGTCTTCCAACAATGTTTGAATCGATCCAGAAGAATGATTTCTCGAAAGAGTATCCAATCATTCTGACGTCTGGTCGCCTTGTTGAGTATGAAGGTGGTGGTGATGAGACCCGCTCAAACCCATGGCTTGCAGAATTGCAGCAGGACATGTTCGTTGAAATCAATCCGGTGGATGCCAATGATCTCGGCATCAGGAATGGTGATACGGTGTGGGTTGAAGGACCTGAAAAAGGCAAGGTCAAGGTTATGGCCATGATCACTGAGCGGGTAGGCAAGGGCGTAGCCTTCATGCCGTTCCACTTTGGTGGTCAGATGCAGGGCGAAGACCTGCGAGGCAATTATCCTGAAGGGTCTGATCCATATGTCCTGGGTGAAGCGACAAATACCGCTCAAACCTATGGCTATGACTCGGTGACCCAGATGCAGGAAACCAAGACCACCCTCTGCAAAATAGCAAAAGCATAAGGAGATACAGATATGGCTCGCATGAAATTTCTTTGTGATGCTGAACGTTGCATCGAATGCAACGCCTGTGTCACAGCGTGCAAAAACGAACATGAAGTGCCGTGGGGTGTGAACCGCCGCCGTGTTGTTACCATCAATGATGGTAAACCTGGCGAACGTTCAATCTCGGTGGCCTGCATGCATTGCTCGGATGCTCCTTGCATGGCCGTGTGCCCGGTTGACTGCTTCTATCAGTCTGCCGAGGGCGTGGTCCTGCACAACAAGGACCTGTGCATCGGGTGTGGTTACTGTTTCTACGCGTGCCCGTTTGGTGCGCCGCAGTATCCGCAGGTTGGCAACTTTGGCTCACGCGGCAAGATGGACAAATGTACCTTCTGCGCCGGTGGTCCTGAAGAAGCTCACTCTGATGTCGAGTTCAAGAAGTATGGCCGCAATCGTCTGGCCGAGGGCAAGCTGCCGCTTTGTGCAGAAATGTGCTCTACCAAGGCTCTGCTTGCCGGTGATGGGGACCAGGTGTCCAACATCTACCGTGAGCGTGTTGTGGCCCGCGGCTTCGGTTCGGGTGCGTGGGGTTGGGGA
>JBAUGO010000246.1:0-8161 GCA_049679775.1 Anderseniella sp. | reverse complement strand
TTTTTGACAAGCGCGGCATTGGTTGGCGGATCAAAATACTTCTCGGGGCTTGATGCGCAATTCTTGATCAGGGTGCGCTGGGTGGCGCTGGGAACATTGTAGGCGAATGAGTACACCACGATCTTCTCGGCCTTCACATTGTTGCAGGCTTGCGCGAGCAAGGTATTTTGCGCTGCAATGGCGGTGTTGTAATTGGCAGAGCCAAGACGCGCCTGTTTCAGATATCCGTAAGCGGTGTAGGTCGAACCATTGTGATTGCTGGATATAGTGTTGGTATTGAAAGTGTTTTCACCGTCGGTCAGAAGAACCATGGCCTTGGTTATCTTGTCCTCGGAATAGGGTACGCCTTCTGTGAAAGGTTCGGCGGATGATAATACACGAAGGCCCCAGCCAACACCTTCGGCTACGTGGGTGTAGCCGCTGGCCTGCATGGCTTCCAGGGTGTTCAATATTGGTTGCTTGACATTGTTTAGCGCCATGATGGGCTGGATATTGCAGCCTAAATCAGGACCGCGCGACGTGGTGGTAACGGATGCATTCTTGTACTTTGCCTGATGCATTTGGCGCGCTTCAACAGAAGTCGTGCTGCTGTCAGCAAGGTAG
Source organism: Anderseniella sp. (assembly GCA_049679775.1). Classification (GTDB taxonomy): domain Bacteria; phylum Pseudomonadota; class Alphaproteobacteria; order Rhizobiales; family Aestuariivirgaceae; genus Anderseniella. The sequence continues at coordinate 7,558 of JBAUGO010000246.1, read as the reverse complement.
TTGTTTTTATAACGCACGGTTGTGCCACCAACACTGATATAGGCATCATTGTTGAAATTGCTGTCCCCTGGCTCGTCAGGTGCAAATGCTGGGGGAAACAGTGTTGCTCCATTGTTTATATCTGCTGGAGCGTCGCTGACGGATAGCGCACCTGCGCGAGATTCAACGCACCCCGTCCATGAGCGATTGGATATCTGGTTCCAGGCTTTCCAGTTGTGCCAATTTGTATTGGTGAAATTGGCCTTTGAGTAGGGGTTCAGGCCGCTTTTATCCAGCCATGCCTTGTCTGATTTGTCCGGCCCCACATTGACAAATTGTGAGAACGGCACGACGCCGATTTTCAGGGTATCTGCGGTTTCGCGCGGGCCAAACAGGATGTTCACAAAATCACGGGCTGCGACCTTGAGGGTTGATAACCGGCTTTGATTTGCCATGGAGCCGGTATTGTCAAACACCAGAACCACCTCAAGGCCGTTGGCATCCTTTTGTACCTGCGCGGATGCTTTCACATTTGTGTACTCGTATCCGGCAATCGAGGTGAGGTAGTTTTTGACATTAACCTGGCTGGAAATCTTGATGTAACCGTTGGCGTCAATCGACAAGCTCATTGTTGGTTGCGGGGCGTTTTCCTGGGTGGCGTAGTTGGAATCAAAATACCTTCTGGCAATAGTTTCCAACTCGGTTGCTGTCTTGTTGGCTTCGCGCCCTGCTGCCAGTGCTGCTGCGTCGGTGGCGGTTTGCAAGTGTGCCTGCACCTGGCTGGCGTTGCCATAATCCACTGCTACACCTGCTGCCAGCACGATAGGTATTGCTGACACAGCCAGAAGCATCGCAACTGATCCTGACTGATCTTTTTTAAGTTTGCCGATCCTTGAACCGAGCGAAAATAATGCCGTCATCGTCCTGTCTCTCCTTCAGGCGATATGTTGAACCGATGGTTATGGATGCGTGTGGATAAGATGATTGCCATCCACGAGGTGCCGCCAAGCCCTTTGGTTAATGGCATGTATATTAGCAATCAAAATGCGTTTACGGTTTGGAAACCTGTGACAATGACTAAGCTGAAATGAAGCGTTAAGATCAAATTTTACAGTTAAGTATTTCTGCTAACCCTTTGAATTAATGATGTCCTTATGGGTGGTCACCATATTGAGATGTATATTTTATCTGGTTTGCTGGCCCAGATCAGCCTTTGGTGGACATTTGCCACTGTGCCAGTTTGACCAGCGTGGCGCATATACCTGTGAGCAGGAGCAAGATGCCGGCAATGTTGAGTGCGGTTGTTGCTATTCCCAGTTTGTTGACGTCCAGAATGGGGTAAATGTAGGCACCTGTTGCATATCCAGCTGTCATGATCACTGCCAGATACAATACTGGCCAAGCCATCCAGCGAGGTATTGCAGACCATGACAAACCCCGCTTTTCAGGCAGCATCCACCACCAGAAGAGGTAGAGCAAAGGTGCTATGTAGTGCAGCATTGCATCAGTAACCTGCATTGCAGGTGTCATGTCGGGGATTTGTCCCCTTATCGCAAATACATAGACAATGGCTACAAGTGCGATGTGGGCTGCGATGGCGGTTCTCACACCAACACGGCGAAAAAACCGGACAAGCGCATTTTTACGAGGGGCGAGCTCTGCGCCATAAGCCAAGACCATTGTGATATTGGTCAGGATTGTCAAAAACGCCAACATACCAAATGCGGAGCTGATCGGGCCAAGTCCCATTTGCCTGAAGAGTGGCTGGAAGGCCAGGTATTGCCCAATTATGGCTGCGGCTCCGAACAGAAAACCGAATATGGCGAGTGATCGGATCAGGCTGCAAGGCCCTCGAACAGGGGCAGGCAGTCCATTCGGCCATGCAATGGCTCGATCATGTTTTCCGGGTGGGGCATCATGCCAATGACATTGCCTTTGGCGTTGATGATGCCAGCGATGTCGTTTAGGGCGCCATTGGGGTTTGTGCCTTCGGCATAGCGGAAAACAACCTGGTTGTTGTCTTCCAGTGCTTTCAATGTCTCGGCATCGACAAAATAGTTGCCGTCATGATGGGCGACAGGGCTGGTGACAAGATCTCCGCGCTTGAAGTTGCGGGTGAAAAAGGTCGTGTCATTTTCAATTTTCAGACGGACTTGCCTGCAGACGAATTTCAACCCGGCATTGCGCATCAAGGCGCCGGGCAGCAGGCCTGCTTCGGTCAATATCTGGAAGCCGTTACACACACCCAGAACAAACCCGCCACGCGCTGCATGCTGGACAATTGCGCTCATGATCGGTGAGCGCCCTGCGATGGCGCCGCAACGCAAATAATCGCCGTAGGAAAACCCGCCTGGAATGGCAACAAGGTCAGTGCCTTCAGGCAGGGAGGTTTCGGTGTGCCAGACTTTTGTGACCGAAGCACCGGCTCCATTGGCCAGAGCGCGAACCATGTCATTTTCACGATTGATCCCTGGAAATACGATGACTGCAGCTTTCATTGTGTGGCGTCCCTGGGCTTCAGCTGGATAGATGCGAGATAGCGCACAAACTCGTTTAGCTGATTGTCTGTCAGGTCTTGTGTGTTGTGGGCAATACCGGCGATCAGCATGCCGTCCACCACCAGAGTGGATGAATAATAAAAAACAGTTTTCAACGAGGTTTCGGCAACCATTGAGCAAACGGGCATCAAGTTGGAGACAGGTTTACGGCCAGGCGACAGGCGCAGGCCTTGCTTCTGGAGATTTTTGGACAGTCCGGCCAGAACCCCACATGGATTTGGCTGTTTTGTACCCGCAGCACCGGGTGCAATCTTGACCTGAATAAGTCCGGCTTCACCGTCCGGCTGGAGCGCAAATTTCTGATCCAGCGATATCTGGCCTTCGGAGGCCAGTTGCCAGTCTGAAAAGGGTTCTGCCTGGACGGCAAAAGACTTGCCACCAACATCCATGGTCAGCTCAATTGTTTTGGTGTCCACAGCGCTTGCAGGTGACCCTGATACGATCAGAGCCAGAAAAGCGGCTAATGCTGATGAAGCATACTTCACTCTATTTCAACCCGGTAGTTTTCAATCACGGTATTTGACAGCAGTTTCTCGCACATGGCCTCAACGCTTTTTCTGGCTTCGTCCTTGCTGGCGGCATCAATGTCCAGTTCAATGAATTTGCCCTGGCGAACCGTGTTCACGCCGTCAAACCCAAGTCCGGACAGAGCGCCTTCAATGGCTTTGCCTTGTGGGTCAAGCACACCGTTTTTCAGCGTTATGATTACTTTTGCCTTCATTGCGGCTTTCATGGGGCGAGATCCTTAAATTTGCAGGCCAGATAAGGGTGTCAGGATTTGACCAGTTTGGGCTTGGTTGGTTTTTTCGGTTCGTTCTCGTTCAGGATCCCCAAGCGACGGGCAACTTCCTGATAGGCTTCGACAAGGCCCCCAAGGTCACGACGAAAACGATCCTTGTCCATCTTGTCATTGGTTTTCATGTCCCAAAGGCGGCAACTGTCGGGGCTGATTTCATCGGCCAGGACAGTGCGCACCATGTCGCCTTCATACTGGCGACCAAATTCGATCTTGAAATCAATCAACCTGATGCCGATGGCAGCAAACATCCCGGACATGAAATCATTGATCCGAATGGTCATTGCCATGATGTCATCAATTTCCTGAGGTGTTGCCCAACCAAAGGCTGTTACGTGTTCTTCTGCAACCAGTGGATCGCCCAATTCATCGTTCTTGTAGCAAAACTCAATGATTGAACGGGGCAGGGCAGTGCCTTCCTCGATACCGAGCCGCTTGGCCATGGACCCGGCCGCTACATTGCGCACAATGACTTCAAGCGGGATGATCTCTACTTCGCGCACAAGTTGCTCGCGCATGTTGAGGCGCTTGATAAAGTGGGTTGGCAAGCCAAGGTCGTTGAGACGCTCAAAGATAAACTCTGAAATCCTGTTGTTCAGAACCCCCTTGCCTTCAATAACGGCCTTTTTCTGGGCGTTGAAAGCTGTTGCATCATCCTTGAAATGCACAACGATTGTGCCAGGCTCCGGGCCTTCATACAGAATCTTTGCCTTGCCTTCATAAATGCGTCTACGGCGCTGGTTCATTTTTGAGTTTCCCTGGAGAAATGGCCATCAGCGCTATCAAGATACGCCTGCCTTGAAATGAATATTTAGACCAGATGTTAGAGTCATACAATCCAACTGGGCGATTCACACACGGGTTTCAAACATTTATAGGCATTTTATATGCTTGTGCATCGCAATGCCGCACAAGATGTGTTGAAGCTGAGTTGCTGATTGTCTATGTGATGGACACGTATTCGAGTCATAGCGCAACGGAGAAAAACCAGATGAGCACGTTCGACAATCGTCAAAAAGGGTTTGAAGGCAAATTTGCCCACGATCAGGAGCTCCAGTTCAAGGCTGGGGCACGGCGCAACAAGCTGCTCGGCATGTGGGCTGCAGGGTTGATGGGCAAAAACGACGATGAGGCCTTGAGTTATGCCAAGGAAGTTATCAAGGCTGACTTTGAAGAAGCTGGTGATGATGATGTGTTTCGCAAGGTAAAGGCAGATCTTGAAGCCGCCGGTGTTGAAAAGTCAGACCATCAGATTCGCTCTCAGATGGATGATCTGATGGCAGAAGCCATTTCGCAGATCGAAAATGGAGGCTGAGACCCTGGCACCGCTGCACCCGCTTTCACTTAAGTCCTGGCTTGGCAAGGATGAAGCTAGACCTGTTCTCATGAGCTGGTGTCAGTTTTCAGGGCCGGGGCAGGCTGCTGTCATGGTGCGGGCAGGTTTTGCCGGTGTTCTGGCTGACATGCAGCATGGCAACCTTGGCTATGAGGACATGCGCGATATGGTGGCGGCCGTTGCCCATGCGGGCGGTGTCGCGATGATGCGGCCACCGCTTGATGACTTTGGCATGGTGGCCCGGGCACTGGATGCAGGTGCTTCGGTGATCATTGCTCCCATGATAAACACTGGTGATGATGCCAGGAGGCTGGTTGATGTCTCGAAATATCCACCTCTTGCTTCGCGCAGCTTTGGTCCAGCCATTGCCATGGACCTGTGGGGTATGGACGCCCAGGCTTATCTTTCTGCGGCAAATGAGCTGACCACGGTTCTGGCAATGATTGAAACCGCGCAGGCCATTACCAACCTTGATGAAATTCTGGGTGTGGATGGTATTGATGGGGTGTTTGTCGGACCCTATGACCTGTCGATCAACCTGTCTGGCGGCATGGTTGCAGGAGCGAATGATCCGGACGTGGTCGACGCGCTGCCCATGATAGTGGCGAGCGCTAAAAAGCACGGCAAGATAGCGGGCATCTATGCGTCTGGTCCGGAGCAGGTGAAGATCTTTACTGACCTGGGGTTTGATCTTATTTCAGCCTCCAGTGATGCTGGGCTTATAACGGCTGGTGTCAAGTCGGTACTGGATGCGCTTTGAGCCAGGTATTTTGGGTTGGCATGGCACGGTCCTGACCATTGACGGCGGTTGTGCTGCCGGGCCATGATCAGTCCTCTTATTTATCCAGTGTAGGTATTGCCGATCCCATGACTTCCAAAAATATTGAAAGCTTGTCGCGAGACGAAGCGCTGGACCGTTTGGTTGAATTGTCTCTGGCTGCGGCCCCGGTCGCCCAGATGACCGACAAGTATTTCACCAATACAAGGCTGGTTGTGGAGGCAAACGGCGATGTCGAGGTGACCTATGCGGTTTTTCTGCGCCGCCGTTCCATTGCGGCACTTGAGCCTGCCGAGCGTCTGATCATGAAGCTCGTGCCGGAAGCGCGGGTCACCCGGCTTTTCACCGATGGCGAGGTTGTCCCGGCTGAGCGCAAGTTGATGGAAGTGCGTGGACCCATGTCCAAACTGTCGGAAGTTGAAACACTTTTGCTGCAGAAAACCGGATTTCCATCGGTATCAGCCGTGAATGCCTATGAAATGTGTATGGCTCTGCCAGGTGCGTCGTTCATAGACATGCATGCACGCCACGGCTCCGGCATCGAAATGAACATGCTTGCATCTTATGGTGCATCGGTAGGATCGGCTGCTGCAAAAAAGACCAATCCTGATGTGAAGGGGTTTATTGGCTCATCACAAGACATGACTGCTCCCATGTATGGGGCAAGGTCCGGGATTGGTACGATGCCGCATGCGTTGGTCGGTTATGCGGATGGCGATGTGCTGAAGGCGGCGAAAATGTTTGCCGAGCGACTGCCGGATATAAACCAGCTTGTGGCGCTGGTGGATTTCAACGGCAAGGAAATAACCGATAGTTTGCGCACAGCTGACTGGTTTTACAATGATGCCAGGCTTGATCGTAATGGCAAGACATTGGGTGTCCGGCTTGATACGCATGGTGGACGCCTTGCCGAGGACCTCGATTATGAAAAGTCCATCGAGACGGTTGGTCGCTGGCTGGACGTGGATGGCGAATATAATATCGTGGAATATGTGCTGGGCCCGCGCGCGTTCCAGCTTGATCCCGGCAATATTCTCGTCGACAAGGTGCGGCGTGTGCTGTTCGGGTCAGGTGTGTCGGTTGCCAACATTATCCGCACGCGAGAAGCCCTCGATAGCAAGGGCTTCGACAAGACGCAGATCGTTGCTTCATCCGGGTTCAGTCCGCAAAAGTGTCAGATCATGGGGGCAGCACGAGCACCTATTGATACTGTGGGGACAGGTAGTTTCCTTCCAGCAACCTTGACTGAAACCTATGCTACAGCCGATATTATCACGTATGACGGCAAGCCAAGAGTGAAGGTGGGACGCGAATTTCTGTTCTGACCCTTGATAGGTGTGGTATTTTTGCCACAGTATCAGGACGACGAGTTCAACTTAAGGTGAGCGATATATACAATCTTAACGTGCCTATGTTTTTCTGAGGCAGAAAAGAACCAAAGCTTGGGAATTGAAAATGGCGATGAAATCAAAGCTCTATAAATTTGCAATTGGCGCTTTTGCGGCAATAATGACCATGGCTGGTACTGCAACAGCTTCTCTGGCTGGTGTAGTGGCGCATGTTGATTTGTCCTCTCAGACCATGAATGTCACGGTCAACGGGTCTCACTATGCAAGCTGGAAGATTTCTTCAGGCCGCAAAGGGTACGTTACACCGACCGGAACGTGGCGGGCAAAGTGGACCACGAGAATGCATTATTCACGCAAGTACGACAACTCGCCAATGCCTTACTCGGTGTTTTACAACGGCGGCTATGCCATACATGGCACAAATTATGTCAAACGTCTTGGTCGTCCGGCTTCACATGGCTGCATTCGCCTGCATACGTCAAACGCCCGCAAGTTCCATGATCTGGTCAACCGGTATGGTCGCAAGAATACCTTGATCAAGATCAGATATTGACGAGCGAAGCAAGAAAGCTTCAAAGCCTCGAAATACCCCCCGTAATTGCCAATGGCAGTTGCGGGGTTTTTGCTTCAGGCCTAGGTTCAAGGGATGAGCAAAACATCATTATCACAACCTGGACCGTGGAACCCTGGTATCAACTCGGCGATACCGGAGCGCTACTTGCCGCTGGCCACGGTTTACCGACCTGAAAATGTGTCGAGTAC
>JBAUGO010000245.1:0-5974 GCA_049679775.1 Anderseniella sp. | reverse complement strand
GGCTGGTTCGGCTCCGGCTACATCTACCCCTCATCTGCAACCAATGACGGGGTAAAGAGCGAAACAGTCAAACAACAGGCTGAAAGTGAAGCACGCGCAAAGCCATTTCTGGTTGGGGTTCGCGAGTACAAGGCGCAACCAAGGCGCAATGTATTTCCTGTGCGTGGTACGACGGAGGCCTCCAGCAAGGTTGAGGTGCGCGCACGCACACCCGGTATAGTTCAGGTCCAAGGCTTTGCTGCTGGTGACACCGTGAAAAAGGGCGACCTGCTCTGCAAGCTGGACGAAGGTGCTCGCGAAGCTCAGATGGCACGCGCAAAGGCACAACTTGCCAGTGCGGCTCGAGATTATGATGCCACCCGGCAATTGGCCAAAGGCAATTTTGCAGCTAAAGCAAAGGTCTCATCCGACAAGGCGCGACTGGAACTGGCGCAAGCCGAACTGGCCCAGCTTGAGCTTGATATGTCGTGGACACAAATTACGGCACCTGTTGACGGTGTTATTGCAGCTGAGCCGGCAAAAGCTGGTGACTTCCTGCAGGTTGGTGGCATGTGCGCCACTTTGCATGTCATGAATCCCCTGAATGTTGAAGCACAGGTTCCCGAACGTCTTTTGCCCAACGTCAGTGAAGGCATGAATGCAGCTGCCAAACTGATCACAGGTGAAACCGTTACAGGAAAAATAACGTCAATCGCCATGTCCTCAAATCGCGAGACACGGACATTCAAAGTAAAACTTGAAGTGGCAAATCCAGACGTCAAATTGCGCGAAGGTGTAACCAGTGAGCTCTATGTGGAACTGCCAGAGATCCAGGCACACAAGCTACCAGTAGTTGCACTCACATTGTCGGACACTGGCAAAATCGGCGTTCGAACTGTTGATGACGTCAACACGGTGAAGTTTTTACCGGTCAATATCCTGACACAGGAAAACGATGGTACGTGGGTCACTGGCCTGCCGGAATCAGTCATGGTTATTGTGCAGGGACAAGATTTCGTAATTGACGGTCAGGTTGTCGAGACATCTGCACCGGTAGAGGGAGCAAGCTAATGTACTCAGCTCTCGCAACTATCCTGTCGCGCCCTCGGGCGGTCTTGTCCATGATGATAGTCATGCTTGTGGCAGGGGTCTGGAGTTTCATTGAAATTCCAAAAGAATCTGATCCCGACATTCAGATCCCGGTTGTTTACATTTCCATCACCCTGCCCGGCATCAGCCCCGAGGATTCCGAACGCTTGCTGGTCAAACCAGTGGAAGAGAAATTGCGCGGACTGGACGGCGTAAAGGAAATGACAGGCATTGCATCTGAAAGCCATGGCGGCATTCTGGTGCAGTTTGAAACCGACGTGGAGATTGATCAGGCCATTCTGGATGTACGTGAAAAGGTTGACCTGGCCAAGTCGGAACTACCTGATGATGCTAAAGAACCGACCATAAATGAAATAAATTTCTCACTTCAACCGACAATCGTCATCGCGTTGTCCGGTTCTGTGCCGGAACGTACCTTGTTTCAGCATGCCCGCGAGTTGCAAGACGCCATAGAAGGCATCAACACCGTTCTTGAAGCCAATCTGACCGGTCAGCGTGAAGAGCTGCTTGAGGTGGTTGTTGATCCTGTCAAGCTGGAAGCATTCGGCGTAACGCAACAGGAACTGCTCAATGCAGCGAACCTGAACAACCGCTTGGTCGCAGCCGGAGCCGTCAAATCGCCCTCAGGCAATTTCAATGTGAAAATTCCAGGTCTGTTTGAAAACGGGCGCGATGTCTTCAACATGGTTGTGAAGTCGGACAAGGGCACCGTTGTAACGCTTGGCCAGGTTGCAGAAATCCAGCGCACCTTCAAGGATCGTGATCGCTATGCCGAATTCAATGGCAAGCCGACAATCGCCATTGAAGTTGTCAAGCGGCTTGGATCCAACATTCTGATCAATAATGATGAAGTGAAGCGTGTCATCTCCGAGGTGACCGCGGATTGGCCAAAGGCCATTCAGGTGGAAACCACACTGGATCAATCCCGCCTGATAGCAGACATTCTTGGTTCTCTTACATCATCCATTTTACTTGCCATCCTGCTGGTGATGACACTGGTGGTTGCCGCATTGGGTCTGAGATCAGGGCTCATGGTTGGTCTTGCCATTCCAACCTCCTTCATGATCGGTTTTCTGTTCTTCGGTTTCCTTGGCTATACCGTCAACATCATGCTGATGTTCGGTCTGGTACTGACTGTTGGTATGCTGGTCGATGGCGCAATTGTCATGATCGAATTTGCTGACCGGAAAATGTCTGAAGGCCTGTCCAAGAAGGAAGCTTATATTACGGCAGCCCAGCGCATGTTCTGGCCAATTGTATCGTCAACAGCTACGACACTTGCTGCATTCCTGCCGATGTTGTTGTGGCCGGGTGTGGCAGGTGAATTCATGGGCTATCTGCCCTTGACGGTTATTGTGGTCCTGACAGCATCGCTGATAACAGCCATGATTTTCCTGCCTGCAATCGGCACAATTTTTGGCAAGGCCGCGACCGTCGATAAAAACTCGGTTGCACGACTGTCTGCCGACGGCAAAGGCGATCTTCTGACCATCCCCGGCCCTACCGGTCTCTATATCCGGTTTCTGAATGCCATCTTACAACATCCTGCCAAGGTCATGGTGATAATCCTTGTCACAATGGGTGGTATCATTGCGGCCTATTCAGCCAAACCTACCGGTGTGGAGTTTTTTGTGGAAACCGAGCCTGAGGTGGCCATCGTGTATGTACGGGCCCGTGGCAACCTGTCCAATGAGCAAAAGCTGGCTCTGGTGCGCAAAGCCTATGACAAGATCGCCGACAATCCGGCTGTAGAAAATATGACCACCTATGCCGGGACCGAAAACGGCAGCAATGGTGGCCTGGGCGCGTCGCAGGATGTGCCCGCCGATGTTATCGGTCAGGTTCAGGTTGAGCTGAAAACCGTCAGTGAACGTGACAATTGGAATACGGTCAAGAAGCAACTTACCAACGCGGTTCAAGGCATTCCTGGAACCCTCATCGAGGTTAGAGAGATTGCAGGCGGACCAGCGTCGGGCAAGGACATCCGTTTGCAAGTCACATCTGAAAACCGCGATGATGCTTCTGAAGCTGTTGGCAAGGTACGCGCCTTCATGGAAACGCAGATGACCGGGCTGATTGATCTTGATGATGACAGACCGCAGCCAGGCTACGAAATTCAGTTGAAGGTGGATCGTGAAGAAGCAGGTCGCTTCGGCGCTTCGATAGCTGCAGCAGGCTCAATGGTTCAGTTGATCACAAACGGCGCGCTGATTGGTACATATCGACCAGATGACAGCCGTGATGAACTCGACATTCGCGTTCGATTACCGAAGGACCAACGATCACTGGCCGCACTCGATACGTTAAAACTGCAAACTCCATCAGGCCAGCAACCCTTGTCAAATTTTGTATCCCGCGAAATCAAACAGCAAGTGAACACGCTTTATCGGTTCAATTCGCGCCCGTCCCTGTTTGTGAAGGCCAATGCCGGTGAGGGTGTGCTTGCCAACGACAAGATCAACGAGCTTAATGCATGGATCAAGACGCAGGATTGGAAACAGGGTGTTGAGTTCAATTTCCGCGGCTCTGATGAGGATCAGAAAAAATCTGAAGCATTCCTGCAAAAGGCGCTTTTGGGTTCACTGTTCTTGATGTTCATGATCCTGGTCGTCCAGTTCAACTCGTTCTATCACACTGCCCTCACCTTGTTGACTGTGATCATGTCTGTGGTGGGCGTAATCCTTGGCATGCTGGTCATGCGGCACTATTTCTCCATCATCATGACAGGCACGGGCGTTGTGGCGCTTGCGGGTGTTGTGGTCAATAACGCCATTGTGCTGATCGATACATATCAGGGCTTGCTCAAACGCGGCCTTGGCTCAGTCGAAGCGTCGCTTCGGGCAGCTGCCCAGCGTCTGCGCCCCATCCTGTTGACCACGGTTACAACCATCCTTGGCCTTCTGCCATTGATGTTCCAGCTTAATGTGGATTTTGTACACCGCACGGTCACATTTGGGTCCATGACATCAGCCTGGTGGGTACACATGTCAACCGCCATGGTGTTTGGTCTGGCTTTCTCCACCATACTGACACTGGTGTTCTGCCCGGTCATGCTGTCTGCACCAACAATCTGGAAGCAAAGCTGGCGACGGTTGCGTGGCAAGGCTGATGAAATCGTGGCGGCTGGTAGTGAGCACAGTAGCAAGCCTGCACTGGTCCCCAAGAGTGATGACGCCTACCCGCAGGCAGCGGAGTAAAAAAGGAACAGGTACCGTTCATTGCAGACTGAATAGCGCTTAGCCTGCCAGTGTTTCTTTTATGCGGTTTTGAAACCAGGCAACGCCTTGCTCGTGGCGCGGTGACAGTGGGCCAGGTGAATAACCGCCTGTTGCATAGTTTTTATGGGTATCGATGCAAATACCAAAATCTTCCTCGATCACGGCAATATTGCGCGAGATAGTGTCTTCACGCGCTGCCTGTTTTTCCTCAGATGTATCAGCAAAGTAGAAATGATAAATCAGCTCGGTTCTATTTTGACTGAGCGGGTTGATGCGTGACGTGTTCATGCCACCCTCAAAAAGCGATAGCGTCCAGTTGGGCCACATCCACAACCACTTGCCCTTGTAGAACAAACCTTCGCGCGGCGGTGCTGTCATCCGCACCAGATTGTCGTGTGCAGTTGTTTCGAAATGCTCAAACTCGATTGCCTGAAAGAAACCCGGGTGAATGCCAGGGATATGATATCCTTCGACAAAATTGTCTGTATAGACTTTCCAGTTGGCATCAAAAACCAGTCGGCGCTCCGCAACGGCCTGAAACTCCTCGATCGGTTCGTCAGCCAGCTCCGGCACCGTAGCCCCCAATTGCGTCAAGAGCGATTTGGCAGGATTGATTGCTACAAATGCCAGTCCGCGCCAGACTTCAATCTGGATGGCATCGAGCGGCCAGTCCTTCATGTCAAAGTCTTCATCATCACCAAACCACGGCACCTGCTTGAGCGTACCATCAAGATCGTAGACCCAGTTGTGATACTGGCACCGGATCATGTTGCAGCGACCTTCACCCTCTTCAAACAGGCGCGCACCACGATGACGGCAAACATTGCGAAAAGCCCGCAAGACACCTTCCTTGTCACGCACAGCTACGATCTTGGCCCCTGCAATTTCAGTGGCGACATAGTTGCCCGGCTCAGCCAGTTTCGAGGCCGGGCCAATCAATTGCCAGCTTGACCAGAATACGCGCTGGCATTCTGCCGTAAATACAGAAGCGTCAGTATAATATTTGGGATCGAGATTTTTCATGCGACGCATTGCGCTACAGGAATTGCCTGTCGTCAAGTGCAAACAGACGAGCATTTGCAGAGGCAGAGGGCGCAACCAGCACTGATTACTTTTTGAGAGCGTTGATCATAACGACACCGCTTTTGTCCATCGGAAGAACCTTGACCTTGGGGTTATCCAGAAGCTCAAGCACCGTTTCTGCTGGTCGACACAGACGAACCCCCTTCGGACTGGCAACGATCGGCCTGTTGACCAGTACCGGGTGTTCAAGCATGGCGAGGAGAATGGTTTCATTATCTACGGACGGATCGGTAAGGCCCAGCTCCTCGGCAGGTGAGTTCGTGGTGCGCAAGGCTTCGCGCGGAGTGATATTGGCAGCTGCAAAAAGCGCCAGCAATTGTGGTTTCGTCCAACCTTCCTTGAGGTACTCGATGATAACCGGTTCAATGCCGTTGGCTCGAATGAACTCGACCACGTTGCGCGATGTGCCGCATTGGAGATTGTGATGAACGACTATTGTCATGACTTATCAATACCAATCAAAGCGTCAGCTTCATTATCGTCTGTTTGCAGGCTGTTTTCACCGGACACGACATCACCAGTTGCGATGCGCTGCTCCCAAGCCCTTTTTTCGCGCAGATAGGTCAGCACCGACACCGGGATCA
>JBAUGO010000244.1:0-1748 GCA_049679775.1 Anderseniella sp. | reverse complement strand
GCAGAAGCTGTCAAGCAGGCTAGTGGTGGTAATATGATCCTGACGGTGGAAGAGTCGCAAGGTTCGGTTCAAAACGTCAAGGAAGCTGCTACGCGTGAAGGCAATTACGTGTTCACAACGCCACCCGGGCTGATAAAGCTGGCGCAAGGCGGCAAGAAAATGTTTGAACCGAAAGATGCTAAGTTCGATGAAATCCGCGGCCTGTTTCCGATTCCGTCCCTGACTATGCATTTTGTTGTGCGTCAGGATTCTGGTATCAAGGATTTTGCAGGTCTGGAAGGCAAGTCATTTCTGATTGGCAAAGGTAGCTTTGGCGCCACCGAAGCCGCAAAATATCTTGAATTGTTTGGTCTCAAGGACAAGGTGTCCTTGTCTGAAGTTGAATTGTCATCAGCCGTGTCGGCCCTTAAGAACAAACAGATTGACGGCTTTGCCACGGCCGGCTCTTACCCTGCACCTAACGTATTGGAAGCAGCAGCTTCAATACCGGTCAATGTGCTGTCACTGTCAGACGAACAGATAGCTGAAACAAAGCGCACGAGGCTAATTATTCCTGGAGGCACTTATGCAGGTGTTGATACGGACGTGACCACCACAACACTCCCGGTCATGGCTTACACGACAACCACCATGGATGATGCTACAGCCTACGAGCTCACAAAAACATTCTGGGAAAGCAAGGGGACCCTGGGTGAAGCTGCGAAGTGGTGGAATGGTGTAACACCTGAATACCTTGTCGAAATGGCGGGCAAGCTGCACCCTGGTGCATTGAAGTATTATGATGAAAAGGCAATCGCTGTTCCTGACTCGTTGCGATAAGGGCGTCTGCGCAAACACGCCGTGTCATGAACACCCTAACTTCAAATCCCGGCATCAGGCCGATATGGCTGATGTTGGGTGGGGTTTCCATTACATTTCATCTCTGGTTGATATTTTCAGGCCTGGTTCCAAACCTCGTTTCACGCCCATTGCATATGGCACTTGCTGTGCCGTGGGTCATGTTTCTTGCTAGAGGGACACATAAGTTTGAAAACTGGTTCGGATGGGTGCTCGGGCTGGCAGGCATTGCGATATGCTTGTGGGTAGCGTTCAATCAGTCGCAATTGTCTGATCAATATGGGGCATTGAATTCGCAAAGTCAGATACTTGCCAGCATAATCATCCTTTTGTGTGTACTAGAGATGGCGCGACGTGCCATTGGTTGGCCATTGCCGAGTGTGGCTGCTATAGCGCTGATTTACGGGGTGTTCGGCAATTTCATCCCTGGCCAACTGGGGCATCAGGGTCTGCCGCTTGAAAGTTTTCTTGGAACCCTTGTTATTGCAGAAGGTGGGCTTTGGGGGCAGTTGACCGGTGTCTCTGTTTCTGTTGTTGCGGTTTTTGTCATATTCGGCGCAGTGCTAAACGCAGGTGAGGCAGGTCAGGGGTTCATGAATCTGGCACTGGCAAGTGCTGGTAGACTCAACGCTGGTGCAGCCAAGGTATCGGTACTGGCTTCAGCGTTTTTTGGTTCCATATCGGGTTCGGCCTCTGCCAACGTTGCCTCAACCGGGTCATTCACCTTGCCTGCCATGCGCAAGCTTGGTTACCCGAAATCATTTGCAGGGGCTGTTGAAGCTGTTGCCTCTTCGGGTGGTCAGATCATGCCACCATTGATGGGGGCAGGAGCGTTTGTAATGGTTGAGCTGACCTCAACACCGTACACCTCTATCATGGCAGCTGCCATTCTGCCGGCGTTACTGTTTTTC
>JBAUGO010000243.1:0-5807 GCA_049679775.1 Anderseniella sp. | reverse complement strand
TGGGAAACAAATGAAACGCCTCGATGAACTCAAGGCCCTTGTTCATCAAGGTGGATGAATCGATGGTCACTTTCTGCCCCATCGACCAGTTCGGATGCTTGAGCGCCGATTGCAAGGTGGCGGTTTTTAATTGCTCCATCGTCCAGGTGCGAAACGGGCCACCAGAGGCTGTGAGAGTCAGTCGATCGACATGGTCTACATTGTGTTCTTCAAAACACTGAAAGAGCGCTGAATGCTCACTATCAACCGGGATTACCGTGGCACCATGCGCGCGCGCGGAATTGGTAAAAACCTCGGCACCCGAAACCAGACATTCCTTGTTGGCCAGGGCAATGGTTGTTCCTTGCTCAACTGCAGCAAGCGTGGGCCGCAATCCATCCGCCCCGACGATTGCAGCCATGACCATGTCCACAGGACGTGAAGCTGCTTCCATAACTGCAGTATGGCCCGCTGCAGCCTCAATTCCAGATCCCGACAGCGCAGCGCGCAGATCATCCAGCAAAGTTTCATCAGCAGTCACAGCAACCTTTGCGCCAAGCTCGCGCGCGTCCGCTGCCAGTTGTGCAATATTGCGATTGGCCACCATGGCTTCGACAGAAAACTTGTCGCGATGGTTACGAATAATATCGACTGTGGACTGGCCGATGGACCCCGTTGAGCCAAGGATGGTCAGGCTCTTGTCGAGCGATTGAGTAGTCATCGATTATATCTCTTTCCAGAAAAACGAAAATTCAGGCTTCGGCACATGATCCATGTGCTTACCAGACCAGAAGACCACTGGCCACGCCTTCGTGACCGCTGCGATAATATCCAATAACCGCCGCTGCGACAGCAACAAACATGAGCCCGTCAACCCTGTCCAGCACGCCGCCGTGCCCGGGTATGATGGTCCCTGAATCCTTGATGCCGAATTTACGCTTTGCAGCCGATTCAAAAAGGTCACCTATCTGCTCTATCAGGGCAAATCCCGCACCCAACAGGATGAGAGGTACCACACTATTCAGTTTGCCAAACCAGATGACCAAACCGCTCGCAACAACTCCCCCCACCAAAGCACCCGCCAGTCCAGCCCACGTCTTGTTTGGAGAGATGGAGGGAGCAAGCTTTGGCCCCCCGATCAGCCTGCCAAAGACATAGGCAAGAGTATCGGCTGACCATACGATGGCAAACAACCATATGATGCAGACAAGGCCCAGATCCGGAGAATTGCGAATAAGCACCAAAGAGACACCGGGTAAGGCTATATATGGGATGCCCCACCACGCCCACTTTGATCCTGCTTTACGTCTGATAGCTTCAACCAACAGGCTGATTGCCCAACACGCAGCAATGACCTGCAAGGCAGTGGCAAGGCCTGAACGCGACAGAACAAGAACTGCACCAATGGCGGCCAGTGCATGTAATGCAAACTGAAACTGCGAGCCGCGATGCACCATACGGCACCATTCAGATGCCATCACAGCTGCAATCATTGCAATCCCAAGTTCAAACCAGATGTCTCCAGCCCAGACGTCCAGAAGAACCAATGGAATGAGCACCACTGCCGCGAGCACACGGACCATTAACTCTTTGGTGAAAAAAACAGGCCTGGTAGCCTTTCCCTCATCATTTTGTTGAGCCTTGTTATTGCCATTCATCAGGCGGTTGCCGCTTTGCTTTCAAATCCACCAAAACGGCGTTGGCGTTTGGCAAACTCATCAAGCGCAAATTGATACGAACTGGCATCAAAATCAGGCCAGTGTTCCTTGATGAAAACCATTTCGGTATAGGCCAACTGCCAGAGCAGATAATTGGAAATGCGTTGCTCACCGCTGGTACGGATCAAGACATCCGGCTCGGGTATGTCAGGTGCATACATGTGCGACGCAAAGCATTTCTCATCAATGTCATCGGGGGTAATTTCACCAGCCAATACGCGTTCTGAAAGAGCACGGGCGGTCTGCACAATTTCCATGCGACCACCATAATTGAAGGCGACAACCAGTGTGAGCTTTGTGTTCGAAATGGTCAGCTTTTCACAATCTTCAATCATCTGGACTATGTCATCATCCAGACCATCGCGCTCACCAATCACAATAATCCGCACACCTGCTGCATGAAGATCAGCCACATCCTGCCGGATGAAACGCCTGAGCAGTGTGAACAGGTACATCACTTCAGCACGAGGCCGACGCCAGTTCTCGGAAGAAAATGTAAAAACAGTCAGATATTGAGTGCCCGCTTCGATTGCCGCTTTCACCAGACGACGAACAGCATCAACGCCATGGCGATGGCCTTCGGTGCGTGGCAAGGAGCGTTGCGTCGCCCAACGCCCGTTGCCATCCATGATCACGGCAACATGGCGCGGACCAAAGCAGGATGCATCTTCAGTCTGAGTATAAGACACAGACGAGTCACAGTCTTGCTTCACATCATGACTGGAAATTTTCACTCAATAACCCTCATGCGATTCCCCCGGGGTAACCAGAATACACCTGATCGCCAGTCTTTCCGACCTGATTATACATGCATGATTTCTGCATCTTTGTGAGACAACAAATCGTCAATGTTTTTTATCACAGCGTCTGTCAGCGTTTGCACCTGCTCGGATTGTTTGCGCTGATCATCTTCAGATATGACGCTATCCTTCTCCATTTTCTTGAGCGTTTCCATGCCGTCCCGACGGATGTTTCGGACGGAAACCTTGGCCTTTTCAGCATATGAATGTGCAACTTTGGTTAGCTCTCGCCGACGGTCCTCGTTCAGTTCAGGAACAGGCACCCGAATAACAGCGCCTTCTGAAATTGGATTGAGACCCAGTCCTGAATTACGGATCGCCTTGTCGACAGCAGGGGCAAGCGTTGCATCCCAAACCTGAACAGACAACATGCGGGGCTCAGGGACCGATACGGTACCAACCTGGTTAAGCGGCATTTGCGAGCCATACGCATCAACCATGACAGGTTCAAGCAGTGCCGCAGACGCCCTGCCCGTTCTCAAGCCACCAAACTCGGTTTTCAACGCTTCCACAGCACCATCCATACGGCGCTTGAGGTCATCAATATCAATACTCGTGCTCATAACTTGTTCTCTTAATGGCTATAAATCAATCAGGATGGCAATTTCCGATACAATCACACTATACCGTAATTTTTGTAAACGTGCCCTTGCCTGCAAGCACCTTGTTGAACTCACCTGCCACCTTGATGGAAAACACAATTACAGGAATAGCGTTATCACGTGCAAGTGCAACTGCAGCTCCATCCATCACACGCAGGTTACGCGCAAGCATATCATCATAAGTCAATGTGTCGAAGCGGGTCGCACCAGATACCTTCTTGGGATCATCCGAATACACACCGTCCACACTGGTGCCCTTTAACAGGGCATCGCACTTCAACTCTGCTGCACGCAGGGCTGCGCCCGTATCAGTGGTGAAGTACGGATTACCAGTTCCAGCGGCACAAAGCACCACTCTACCCTTTTTCAGGTGCGACAAGGCCCTTGCCCGGATGAATGGCTCACAGACCGTCGGCATTGGAATTGCAGACATTGCACGTGCCTCAACGCCATGGCAAGAAAGCACATCCTGCATTGCCAGCGCATTCATGACAGTGGCCAGCATTCCCATTTGATCTGCGTTTGCCCGGTCCATCCCACCTGCGGCACCAGCAACTCCTCGGAAAATGTTGCCACCACCAATAACCAGAGCAACCTGGACCCCTGACTTGACCGCACTGGCCACTTCCGAAGCCACACGACCAGCCATATCCATATCAATGCCAAAAGCCTTGTCACCCATCAGGGCTTCGCCTGAAACCTTGAGCAAAACTCTTGAATAGATTTGACCAGACGCCATTCTTATCGACCCTTAAGAAAGAAAATGGAGCCTGCAGTACACAGGCCCCAAAACTTGTCGTTCAATTTGTCGATTCGCGCCAGTATTGGCTTGAATTCAGGCTCAAGCGCCTCCAGCCGCCTTGGCCACTTCAGCAGCAAAGTCATCCACTTCCTTCTCGATGCCCTCACCAAGCTGCAAGCGAACAAAACCGGTGATCTTGAACTCGCCACCTGCTGCCTTGCCTGCTTCTTCGGCTGCCTTGGCAACTGTGAGGTCCGGGTTGATCACGAAGGCCTGGCTCAAAAGCACAGATTCTTCGTAGAATTTGCGGATGCGGCCGTCGACCATCTTCTCGATGATATTGTCAGGCTTGCCACTTTCACGTGCCTGTTCGGTAAATACTGAACGCTCACGCTCAACAACATCAGCCGGGATTTCTTCCGGTGTCAGGGCGAGTGGTGAAGCAGCCGCAACGTGCATGGCTACCTGCTTGCCAAATGCTTCAGCAGCAGCTTTGTCAGCATTGGTTTCAACACCAACCAGCACAGCAATTTTACCCAGACCAGGGGCAACCTGATTGTGGATGTAAGATGCAACCACACCATTGGACACTGATACTGATGCTGTACGGCGAACAGCCATGTTTTCACCGATTGTGCCAACCAACTCGGTTACCTTGTCGGCTACCGACTTGCCAGCACCTGGAAAATCAGCCGCCTTGAGCTTTTCAACATCGCCAGCCGCAGCAGGAGCAATACCGGAAATAGCGGCAACAAGAGCCTGAAACTCAGGATTGCGTGCAACGAAGTCAGTTTCAGAGTTAACCTCAACAGCTGCCCCCATATTGCCATCAACGCTCACCCCAACCAGACCTTCAGCCGCAACGCGGGATGCCTTTTTGGCAGCCTTGGACAGGCCTTTGGCGCGCAGCCAGTCAATCGCAGCTTCAATGTCGCCATCAGTTTCAGTGAGGGCGTTTTTGCAATCCATCATGCCTGCGCCAGTAGACTCACGCAGTTCCTTCACCATCGCAGCAGTTATCTGTGCCATGAGATTACCTTTCAAAAAATTGGCCATGCGGGTGGCCATTATCTGGGAATGCGGTGCCCGCAATTCAATGCGGGACACCGACATGTTGCTTCGTGTTAGCCAGCGATCATGGCTTTCGCCTGACCGATCCAGTCTTCACGGTCAATACGACCCTTGAAGTTGAGCTTCTCGTCAATTTCAGCAATCTGCTCAGATGTAAGAGCAGCAATCTGCTCCAAAGTTGTATAGCCAAGATCTGCAAGTTTTCCGCTGAGAACAGGCCCAACACCAGAAATACGGGTCAGGTCATCACCTTCAATATGACCGGCATCAGCATCAGCACCATTCTCAGCAATCGCCATTTCAGCAGCTGGTTCCTCGGCTGCACCAAGATCAACACCAGCGCCTCTGGAGCTTTGTGAAATACCGTCAATGGCGGAACGGGCAATCAGATCGCAATAAAGCTGGATCGCGCGGCCCGCATCGTCATTACCTGGGATCGGGAAGTCGATACCAGCTGGATCACAATTGGAATCAAGGATGGCAATAACAGGAATGCCAAGACGGTTGGCTTCCTTGATCGCAATGGCTTCCTTGTTGGTGTCGATGACAAACAGGATATCTGGAATGCCACCCATATCCTTGATGCCACCCAGTGCCATTTCGAGCTTGTCGCGCTCGCGGGTCAGCGTCAATTGCTCGCGCTTGGTGAAACCTTGCGCGCCACCATCGAACAACTCTTCGAGTTCACGCAGACGCTTGATGGAGTTGGAAATGGTTTTCCAGTTGGTCATCGTGCCGCCGAGCCAGCGAGAATTGATATAGTACTGAGCGCTGCGGCGAGCTCCGTCAGCAATCTGCTCCTGAGCCTGGCGTTTTGTGCCAACAAACAGCACACGACCACCACGGGCTACAGTATCACGCACTGCAACCAGTGCCTGATGCAGCAATGGCACTG
>JBAUGO010000242.1:0-7241 GCA_049679775.1 Anderseniella sp. | reverse complement strand
GAACGACCACGAAGATGCCAATGGCCAGTTTGAAATGAACTGGGACTTTGACGATGCCCTGGCAACAGCTGACAAGCACTCATTCTTCAAGTTCATGGTCAAGTCTGTCGCAGAAAAGCACGGACTGCGGGCAACCTTCATGCCCAAGCCCATTGAGGGCCTGACCGGCAATGGCTGTCATGCCCACATCTCTGTCTGGGACAAGTCTGGCAAGACAAACGTCTTCGCCGACAAGAGCAAGGAACTGGGACTTTCAGAAAAGGGTCGCACATTCCTTGGCGGCATTATGAAGCACGCCTCAGCCCTGGCCGCGATCACCAATCCAACAGTGAACTCGTACAAGCGCATCAACGCTCCGCGCACGATTTCAGGTGCAACATGGGCACCCAACACAGTCACCTGGACAGGCAACAACCGCACGCACATGGTGCGTGTACCTGGCCCCGGCCGATTTGAACTGCGATTGCCAGACGGTGCTGCAAACCCCTACTTGCTACAATCAGTGATCATTGCTGCTGGCCTTGATGGTGTTCGCAGCAAGGCCGACCCTGGCAAGCGTTGGGACATAGACATGTATGCGGAAGGTCATAAGGTCAAAGGCGCGCCCAAATTGCCCCTCAACCTGCTTGACGCCTTGCGCGAATACGACAAGGACAAATCCCTTAAAGCTGCCATGGGCAATGAGTTTTCTGCAGCATATCTGAAGCTGAAACAGCAGGAATGGAACTCCTACGCATCTCATTTCTCACAATGGGAAAAAGATAACACGCTCGATATATAAGAAATTGCGTAAAGCTTAGGCAATTGCACCAATATCAACCCTCTCAGGCTATCTGGGAGGGTTTTTTTATCGCAATATTTCGTTCAATCTTGTTGCAAAGAGTCTTCCAATAAGCATATTCTTCCTGGTGGCATTTTATTCATTTCAGGAAAGTGTCGATACACCTGGAAGCCACTGAGTGCCGAAAATAAAAATGACGGTAAAACCTCAAGGGAGTGAACAGAATGAAATTCAAGAATCTACTCGCATCTGTGGCAATCATTGCAGCAGTGGCAGCAGCGCCATCATTTGCAAACGCGGCTGCTGAATCTGACGACCCAATCCTGATCGTCCAAAACAACTGGACCAGCCAACTTGTATTGTCGACTGTTGTCGGCAAGGTACTGCAAGGCATGGGATACTCTGTTGAATACACACCATCCGATTCACAATTGCAGTTCAAGGCAATTGCGGATGGCGACATGCACTTCCAGATCGAATCCTGGGAAGGTTCGATGAAGGAAGCATTTGAAAAGGCCGTTACTGAAGACGGTCTGGTCGATGCTGGAACACATAAAGCCGTGACCCGCGAAGAATGGTGGGTACCAAGCTACGTTGTTGAAAAATGCCCAGGTCTGCCGGACTATAAGGCACTAGACAAGTGTGCAGAGATTTTTGCAACGGCTGAAACCAAGCCTAAAGGTCGCTTTGTCGGACCGCCAGCTGACTGGGGCAAGCATTATGCTGAACGTGTTGAAGCCCTGAAAATGAACTTCGTGGCGATCAATGTGGGTCAGGGAGCTACCTTGTGGGCCGAGCTTGATGCAGCCGCAGCCAAGAAAGAACCAATCGTTCTGTTCAACTGGACACCAAACTTCATCGAAGCAAAATATGAAGGCATGTTCATTGACTTCCCCGATCCTGATACAACACCTGAGTGCAAGGAAAATCGCAATCTGTGTGGTGCGGCCCGCAATGGCTGGCTTAAAAAAGCTGCGTGGAAAGGCCTTGCAGACAAATATCCAGGTGCATGGAAGGTCATGCAGGCGGTCAACTTCGACAACGCACAAATTGCTGCAGCATCGAAGCTGGTTGATGTTGATGGCATGACGACCGAAGAAGCTGCCGACAAGTGGATCGCTGAAAATGGCGAGCTGATTGAAAGCTGGAAAAAGTAAGCTTGCACAGTAAGAAGCAATAATATGCACGAGGTTGGGTAAATGATATTTGCCCAGCCTCACCTTTCTGTACACTATGTTTTCACGAGTTTTCGACACCGTGCCACATCCCCTTTTCTGGAGAGCTGATGAGTATCGACGCGCAAATCAAATGCCGTAATATCTGGAAGGTTTTTGGTGATGACCCAACAGGCTTCATGTCTCGCCATAACAATAACCCGTCAACGGAAGATATGGCGCGTGAAGGGTATATAGGCGCAGTCCAAGACGTATCATTTGATGTTCATCAGGGCGAAATCCTGATCATCATGGGGCTGTCTGGTTCTGGCAAATCAACCATTATCCGCTGCATCACCAGGCTCAATGATCCCACTACCGGCACCCTTGAATTTGAAGGTCGCAACCTTCTTGCCGCATCCGAAAAAGAGTTGATCGACATTCGCCGCCACAAGATGGGTATGGTCTTTCAAAACTTTGGTCTCCTGCCGCACCGTGATGTGATGTCCAATGTGGCATTTCCCCTGGAAGTTCAAGGCATGGCAAGGCCAGAGCGTGAAACCAAGGCACGCGAGATGATCGAGCTGGTTGGCCTGGCAGGTCGTGAAAGCTACTTCCCACGTGAGTTGTCAGGCGGACAGCAGCAACGTGTTGGTATTGCCCGTTCACTGGCGGTCGAGCCAGATGTCTGGTTTCTGGACGAACCATTTTCTGCTCTCGATCCACTCATCCGTGCTGAAATGCAGGATGAGTTCATCCGCCTGCAAAAAATGCTCAAGAAAACCATTGTCTTCATCACCCATGATTTTGAAGAAGCCACAAAACTGGCAGACCGCATCGCCATCATGAAGGATGGTCGTATCGTTCAGCTTTCAACACCTGAAGAAATGGTTTTGAATCCGGCCAATGACTACGTGGCAGAATTTGCCCGCAATGCACCGCGAGACCGCATCATAACTGCCCGCTCCATCATGACCCCCGTCAAGGCAAAATCCGGCAAAAAATCAGATGGTATTTCAGGACGAGCCATTATTGGGTCCGTTGCCGAACAGGTCTTGAACTCTGATAAACCTGTCAATGTTCTCGACGACAACAACATGATTATTGGCACATTGTCCCGCCAGCGCATGTCCAAGGCGCTCTTCAGTCGCGAGGGCGCATGAGCACCACGTCCACCCATGTCCTGAAGGGCCAAAATGAACGAGGGTTCTCCCTGGCTGATGTGCCACTGATAGTGCAATTTCTGGCCATCATTGTATTGAGCCTTGCCGTCTCAATGATCATTCCCTCACTTTCTGCATGGCCGAAAGAATGGGTAGCAAGCTTCAACGG
Source organism: Anderseniella sp. (assembly GCA_049679775.1). Lineage (GTDB taxonomy): Bacteria > Pseudomonadota > Alphaproteobacteria > Rhizobiales > Aestuariivirgaceae > Anderseniella. The sequence goes on along the minus strand of JBAUGO010000242.1, from coordinate 3,974 downwards.
GCGCACCGTCCAGCAAGGCATAACCGACTTTTTCAGCTGGTTGGACAAGGATGCAACCTTCGGCCTGTTTACCGTCAAGGACGCTACGCGAACCTTGTCATGGATGTTGAAGCAGCCACTTACTTGGTCAGAGCAATTGTTTTGGCGCGGAGCTACCGCCTATGAATTCCTGCCCATAATATGGTTGTCCATAGCCGGGGTGCTGGGCACTTTCCTCACCAGGAAATCGGGCTTCATGAAGGCCAGCTTGATGATGCTTGGCTTGCTGGCATTTGTTTGCCTGGATGGATTGGGCTACATCTTGTTGAGCCTTTCCAAGGCACTCAAGGTTGACCCGTGGATGGAAGCAACAGCCTTTACCGGCATCTCCAGATTGCCAGGAGATTTTCTCGACCTGTTTGCTGGAGGCAAAGACATCAAGGCTTTGCCATGGACGGTTGTGGTGGGTGGTTTTACGATACTGGCCCACAAGGTCGGCGGATGGCGCCTGGCAATCACTGTCGCTCTTTGTTTCCTATATATCGCGTTTACCGGTTTATGGCGTGAAGGCATGAAAACTTTTTCGCTGGTTGCGGTTGCCGTGCCGTTTTCTGCTTTACTGGGCCTTGTGCTTGGCGTCTGGGTAACCCGATCTGAACGTGCGGCCCGCATCATTACGCCGATGTTTGACATCATGCAGGCAACACCACACCTTGCTTACCTGGTGCCGGTTGTCGTCATGTTTGGGGCCGGTCAGGTCCCTGCCCTGATCGCAACTGTCATCTTTGCCATGCCACCCATGGCACGATGCACCATACTGGCTTTGCAAACCGTTCCGCCTGATGTGGTTGAATCAGGACGCATGAACGGCTGCACCCCGCGACAAATGTTATGGAAAGTGCAATTGCCTGCTTCCCAGAAAACTCTTCTGCTTGGCCTTAACCAGGTCATCATGCAAACCCTTGCCATGGTCGTGATTGCCTCACTGGTCGGGGCGCAAGGCCTTGGTCACAAATTGCTGTTTTCACTGCAACAGTTGAAGCTTGGTTATGCCACCATGCAAGGTATAGCCATCGTCTTGATGGCAGTGGCACTTGATCGCCTGACACAAGCATATGCCAACAGATCAACCGATTACGAACACCACGAGGACACCAACTGGATCCGTGATCATTCGCATTTGTTGATGTTTCTGGCGCTCTTGGTAGCCTCGACCATTGGCGCTTACTTTTTTAGCGAAATATCAGTTCCGGCAAAGTACATGCTCTTGATCGACAACAAGGTAGCCCTTGACCTTGACAAGCAAATCAAGGAGCTCACCTACTTTCTGATCGACTACGTTCGCCCTGTGCGAGATTGGCTGACCGTTGAAATCCTCATACGTTTGCGCAATGTCTATCAAGCTCTGCCCTGGTTGACGATCGTCGGCATAATAGCCGTTGCAGGTTACCGCCTTGGCGGCTGGAAACTGGCAGCCCTCACAACGAGCTTGTTCTTCTGCATCATTGTTATGGTTGGCAATTGGTCATTCGCACAAACCACGTTCTACTACGTCTCAACTGCATTGATTGCATGCTTGATATTGGGCGTGCCTTTGGGCATTTGGGCTGCTCGTTCTGAAAATGCGGCCAAAGTAATCATGGCTGCATGCGATACATTGCAGACCTTCCCGTCCTTTATTTATCTTTTGCCCGCGATCATGCTTTTCCAGGTAGGTGATCTTGCCATCATCTTCGCGATCGTGCCGTATGCCACAGTGCCAGCTATTCGCTACACCTATCTTGGTTTGAAACGTGTACCAGAAGCCACCATCGAGGCCGCTCGCATGTCAGGCGCTACCGCATTCCAGCGGTTATGGAAGGTTGAACTGCCAATTGCCGTGCCTGAGATCATGTTGGGGGTAAACCAGACCATTCTCATGGCCCTTGCCATGACTGCCATTACCGCCCTGATTGGTGGCGTTGATTTGGGTCAGGAAATTTATCGCGCATTGCCGACCAGTGATGCCGGGCGTGGGGTCATGGCCGGTCTTGGAATTGCAACAATGGGGATTATTGCTGATCGGCTGATCAATGCCTGGGCAAATGAACGTAAAAAAGAGCTTGGTTTTTATTAAAGAAAGAGGAGTAAAACATGGCAACGAAACGAGTGGCGGTGATTGGTGCAGGGCCATCAGGTCTGGCTCAGCTTCGGGCATTCCAGTCTGCTGCAAAAAAGGGGGAGAAAATCCCTGAAGTGGTTTGTTTTGAAAAGCAGGACAACTGGGGTGGACTGTGGAATTACACCTGGCGTACCGGCCTTGATGAATATGGTGAGCCTGTGCATGGTTCCATGTACCGCTATCTCTGGTCAAACGGGCCCAAGGAAGGTCTGGAGTTTGCTGACTACTCTTTCGAGAAACATTTCGGCAAGCAGATTGCCTCATACCCGCCACGTGCTGTGTTGTTTGATTATATCCAGGGGCGTGTGAAAAAGGCAGGCGTGCGCAAGTGGATCCGCTTCCGCACTCCGGTCCGAAATGTTACCTGGGACAAGAAAACCAAAAAGTTCCTGGTCACATCACATGACCTGAAAAAGGATGAAGTCAAAACCGAAAAGTTTGACAATGTCATCGTTTGCTCAGGCCATTTCTCGACACCCAACGTACCTGAGTTTGAGGGCCTTGACCGTTTCAATGGACGCGTGTTGCACGCCCATGATTTCCGCGATGCAGTTGAATTCAAGGACAAGGATATACTGATCATCGGCACGTCCTATTCGGCAGAGGACATTGGATCGCAATGCTGGAAGTATGGAGCAAAGTCCATCACTGTCAGCCACCGCACTGCACCCATGGGCTTTAAATGGCCGTCAAACTGGAAAGAAGTGCCCCTGCTGACCAAGGTCGATGGAAATACGGCGATCTTCAAAGACGGTTCGAAGAAGAAAGTCGATGCCATTATCATGTGCACCGGTTATTTGCACCATTTCCCGTTTATGGCAGAAGACCTGAAACTGCGTACCGCAAACAGGCTTGCCACTGCGAACCTCTACAAGGGCGTGGCATTCGTGAATAATCCAGATCTGTTCTATATCGGCATGCAGGACCAGTGGTACACCTTCAACATGTTTGATGCCCAGGCCTGGTGGACGCGGGATGTGATCCTGGGCAAGATCAAGACACCATCAAAGAAGAAAATGGTTGCCGATGTTGAGGACCGTGTGAAACGCGAAGATGCCGGCCAGGATAGCTATGACGCCATTCGCTACCAGGGCGATTATGTGAAAGAGCTGATTGCCGAAACGGATTACCCAAGCTTTGATGTGGATGGCGCCAATGAAGCTTTCTTCCAGTGGAAGAAGCACAAGGCCAAGGACATCATGGGTTTCCGCAACAACTGCTACAAGTCAGTCATCACCGGTACCATGGCACCAGTGCACCACACACCATGGAAGGATGCCATGGATGACTCACTTGAATCCTACATGAAGAACTAAAAGATCAGGCGGATGAGGCAACTTGCAAACAGCTTCATCCGCCTTGCTATTTCTTGCCTTCTGCTCGCAACAGCACCCGCACATGCAGAAGAGGTAGACCTCGAGCTTGTGTTGGCCATGGACGGATCGGGCAGCATTTCTGCGCACGAGTTCAAACTACAGATCGAGGCAACAGCAGCAGCGCTTGTTGAACCATCGGTAAAAAGAGCCATCTTGTCCGGCCCGACTGGCCGCATAGCCATAGCCGGACTGATCTGGTCTGACGCTGCTTTTCAGAAATACCCGACCCAATGGCATTTATTGTCATCAGAGCCGGACATAGAGAATTTCGCCAACAGCTTGCTAAAGTTCAACAATCCAGCCAATGAGCAAACCCGGCAAGGCAAGGGCGGTGGTGGCACGGCCATAGGTGATGGCATTGTCTATGCCCTCGAAATGATCCGCTCAAATCGCTTCAACGGCATTCGCAAAGTTGTTGATGTATCCGGTGATGGCGTGGAGACAGACCCCTGGTTCAA
>JBAUGO010000241.1:0-4552 GCA_049679775.1 Anderseniella sp. | reverse complement strand
GTTGTGGCTGTTGTGTTATTTGTGCACGCTTGTCCAGCTCGCCTCGCACTGCCTGCACACGGTCACGCACCTGACGTTGCAGATTGCCGCGCAGGTTTGGTGAATTGAGCAGATCACGGCCTTCACGCATTGTATTGCGCAACTGGCCATCGTTCATTGCCTGCACATTGCCACCCCGAAGGAACTGTCGCGCCTGGCGGTTGACATTATCTGACTGCTGCTGCGGTTGAACCTGCGGTTGCGGCTGTGGTTGCGGCTGTGGCTGTTGTGTTATTTGTGCACGCTTGTCCAGCTCGCCTCGCGCTGCCTGCACACGGTCACGCACCTGCCGTTGCAGATTGCCGCGCAGGTTTGGCGAACTGAGCAGATCTCGGCCTTCACGCATTGTATTGCGCAACTGGCCATCGTTCATTGCCTTCACATTGCCACCCCTAAGGAACTGTCGCGCCTGGCGGTTGACATTATCTGACTGCTGCTGGTTCTGGTTTTGCTGCGGCTGTGGTTGAGCCTGAGGTTGCGGTTGTGCCTGCGGTTGCGGTTGTGCCTGCGGTTGTGGCTGTGGCTGCGGTTTTGCCTGCTGCGCCTGCAATTCGAGCAACCTGTTTTGAACACGTTGCAATCTGGCCGCGGCCCTGTCATTGCCAAAGTTAGCCTCCACCTGGAGGTTACGTGCCAGTTCCTGCAACTGCTCAATGGACATGTTGTTCATGGTTTGGGCATTGCCAGAAACAGGAGCCAACGCAATACCTGCACAAAGCATGATCGCTCCCAGCATTGTGGTGCTCAAAAGTTTTTTCATAGATTTCCTCCTTGGCAAGCCGCGTGCACAATCGCACACTGAAACTATCTAGATTGACTGACAAGATGTCAAAATGGAGATGAACCAGACATGAACCCGATTGAAATGAAACAAGCCTCGCCAGAAGTGCTGGCCGTATATCAGGATATTTGCGCAACCAGAGGTACAACAGACGTCAACAATTTCTGGAAGTATCTGGCCAATGAACCGAGAATGCTGAAGCATGTCTGGGAAAGCCTGAAGGATATCATGGGGCCGGGTGCACTTGACCCATTGACCAAGGAATTGATCTATACAGCGATTTCCATGTCCAACAACTGTGAATACTGCATGGCAAGTCACGGCAAATCCGCGCGCGTCAAAGGTGCAAATGATGCCATGATGAACGAGCTGATTGCCGTTGTAGGTCTGGCCAACATGACCAATAGGCTGGCCACCGCCTACAAGGTGCCGGTGGACGATGCCTTCAAGTGATTGGCAGGGGAACAAAACACCACATTTGTCGGGGTTGAATTAGCCCTCCTGAACGTGGCAAAACCCGCTACTGCAATAGTGCGTTTCATGCGGTTCAGAAGGAATCAACAGGTTTGTCACAAGGCACACCATCATCCATGAGTGAGCAGGCAGACATTGTTGTTGCGGCATTGTACAGGTTTGCGCGCTTTGATGATCCAGTCTCTCTGCAAAGTCCGCTGGCCAGCATTGCATGCCATCATGGCGTCAAGGGAACATTGCTGCTTGCACGTGAAGGCATTAACGGCACCATTGCCGGTTCACGCGTTGGTATTGATGCCGTGTTGGCTCACATCCGCACCCTGCCCGGTTGCGCAGAGATTGAACATAAAGAATCCTACGCAACCAAAATGCCTTTTAATCGGCTCAAGGTGCGCCTCAAGAAAGAAATCGTTACAATGGGTGTCGAGAATATCGACCCCAACCAGATTGTTGGCACTTATGTAGACCCTCATGACTGGAATGAGCTGATTTCCGACCCCGACACTGTGGTCATTGATACTCGCAACGATTATGAAGTTGCCATCGGCACGTTCGACAACGCGCTTGATCCGCAGACAAAAACCTTCCGTGAGTTTCCGGACTGGCTCAAGGCCCACCACAATGAATTGGCGGGCAAAAAAATCGCCATGTTCTGCACTGGTGGCATTCGCTGTGAAAAATCCACGGCCTTTGCGCGCCAGGCCGGACTGGAACAGGTTTACCACCTCAAAGGCGGCATATTGAAATATCTTGAACTGATACCGCGCGAGGACAGCAAATGGCGCGGTGACTGTTTCGTGTTTGACGAGCGCGTCTCGGTCAGTCACGGGCTTGCTCCGGGCGAGCACATCTTGTGCCGTGCCTGTCGCATGCCGTTGACGCAGGAAGACCTTTCCTCACCGCTCTATGAGGAAGGTGTATCCTGCCCCCATTGCCACGACACACGCACAGAAGAAGACCGCATCCGTTTTCGTGAACGCCAGCACCAGATCATGCTGGCAAAGGCGCGCGGCGAAAAGCATCTGGGTGACGAAACCTCAACATAAAATAAAAAACCGCGCTCCGTTTCGCTGTCGACGGGAGGGGGCACCGTCATGTGCGCGAGGGGAACGCGGTTTAAATTTTCGGGTCTTTTGTTGATCCTGCCGAGGGGGGAAGCAGGATCGTTGACCTCTTGTCTTTTCAGTCCGGCGTGTATCTGGTTCTTGGCAGCATCTTCGGGTCCCGGTTTTTTTGCAGGGGTTGGGGGGTCCTGATTGCTTCGTGTTCTTGTTGTCTAACGCCTTGTTGTTGAGAGCCACACTAGGCACGATTGCTGCTGCCAGATGTGCAGTTCGTCACATCTCGAATTTTTTGGTGGCAAGATGGCTGTAAACCAAGCTAAACAGCGCCAATGCTTCACATCAATGCACTGACATACCGCGTCGAAGGCCGCCTTCTCATTGACAATGCCACGGTTGCGTTGCCGGATGGCCATACTGTGGGTTTTGTGGGGCGCAATGGGACCGGCAAGTCCACCTTGCTGAAACTGATACTAGGCCAGTTGCAACCAGAATCAGGCTCTTGCTCCGTCCCCAAAAATGCTCGCATAGGCACCGTTGCCCAGGAAGCGCCCAGCGGAACGGAAACCCTGATCGAGGTCGTGCTTGCGGCTGACAAGGAACGCGCAAGTCTGCTGGCTGAGGCAGAAACTGCCACCGACCCAAACCGCATTGCCGAAATCCAGATGCGACTGGCAGACATAGACGCCCATACGGCCCATGCCCGCGCTGCCGCCATCCTGTCCGGGTTGGGTTTTAATGAAGCTGCCCAGAACGAGCCTTGCTCTGCCTTTTCCGGTGGTTGGCGTATGCGTGTCGCGCTGGCGGCAACGCTGTTTTCAGAACCCGATGTGTTGCTGCTCGACGAGCCGACAAACTACCTTGATCTTGAAGGCGTCATCTGGCTGAAAAACTATATCAGGACATATCGCCATACCGTCCTGATTGTCAGCCATGATCGCGACCTGCTGAACGATGCAGTGACAGAAATACTGCATCTGGATCAATGCAAACTCACGCTTTATCAGGGCAATTATGACACGTTTGATCGCATCAGGCGTGAAAAGCTGATCCTGCAAATGAAAATGAAGAAAAAGCAGGACGATGCCCGCCAGCATATGCAGGCGTTTGTTGATCGCTTCCGCGCCAAGGCCTCCAAAGCAAAGCAGGCTCAATCGCGTCTCAAGGCCCTGGAAAAAATGGAACCCATGGCAGATGTGATCGAGGATAGAATCGCACCTTTCCTGTTTCCAGAACCTTCACGGCCGATCAACCCTCCTCTGGTGAGGTTTGAGCATGCTTCTGTCGGTTATGACGAAGGCAAACCCATCCTGCGCAATATTGACCTGCGGATTGATGGTGATGACCGCATTGCGCTTCTGGGTGCGAACGGTAATGGCAAGTCGACCTTTGCCAAGCTGCTCTGCGGACGCTTGCCGGTGATGGACGGCTTCATGCGTCATCACAAGAAACTCGACGTGGCTTATTTCGCCCAGCACCAGCTTGATGAATTGAACATGGGTGAGACACCCTATGATCATTTTGTGAGCTTGATGCCGGATGCCACCGAAGCTCAGCGCCGCACCCGTCTTGGTGCCTACGGGTTTGGTGCGCACTTGTCCCACAACAAGGTTGAAACGCTTTCAGGTGGTGAGAAAGCACGCTTGCTATTTGCCCTGGCCTCCTTCAACGGACCCAACATTCTGGTGCTGGACGAGCCGACCAACCATCTCGATGTGGCAGCACGCGAGGCGCTTGTCACCGCACTCAACAATTATGAAGGTGCGGTTATCCTGATCAGCCATGACCGCCACCTTATCGAAGCATCGGTTGACAGGCTGTGGCTCGTCGATGACGGCACTGTCAAAGCTTATGACGGCGATCTCGATTCCTATTCGCAACTCATTCTTGAGAAAAGCCGCACTGCGCGGCGTGAGGCGAAAAGGGATACACGCGGGCCGAATGTAAAAGCTGAAAAGAAAGCTCCGGAACAGCCAAAAGTCAACCTGGTGCAACTTAAGAAACAGATTCAGCAACAAGACCACAAGATGCTGGAATTGCAGGAAAAAATAAACATCCTGGATAAGGCTCTGCAAGACCCGCAAATGTATGCGGCACAACCAAAAAAAGCTGCTGATTTTGCCAGGCTGCGGGCCAAGTTGGCGGATGATCTGGAGACAACCGAACTCGACTGGTTAAAGGATACCGAGACCTATGA
>JBAUGO010000240.1:0-6699 GCA_049679775.1 Anderseniella sp. | reverse complement strand
AGCAGAGCTGCCTGCACCCGCAATAGCACCAGCCATCTTAAAGCGATCAACCAGAACATTAAAAAATGCTCGTTTTGGTCTCATTTATTGAAATGCCGCACTAAAACAAAAACCGACGATGGATGCCCACCGCCGGTTCATTTCTAAAACTTGGCCATCAACCTCAGCGCAATCGCGTATCAGCCAACTGACAGACTCAATCTCTAGTGATCAAGGCGATGCCCGAATGATATGATGGTCATTTTTTCATTATCCTTTTCCACTGGCTCAGGAGACGAATGAAACCTGACCACAGCAGGCTTATCATCACCATCCATAGGCTCAGGTGAGTCTTCAAAGCGGGCTTTGGCTGCCTGCATGCGCTCCAGAGGAGATTGTTTACTTTGCTGCAACCAATTTTCGTACGTCATGAATTTTGCTCCAATCATGGTGTAATCGACGTCATACAGGCCGTTCTCGGTCACACTGACTGCATCGGGATGGACCTTGAGTACATCCTGGGCCATCACGCCAACGAACTCGCGTTCGCCCCAATTATACTTGAAACGGTAGAGTGTCAGACCGTTTTCCAACTCGCCTACAGGCACAATGTCTCGCTTGACACGCATGTCAGATATCGGGGGTTCAGGTGATCTTTGTGTTGCGGTATTCACTTCAAACATGACGAGGTTCCTTAAATAGACCTAACGTCATTTAAGCCAGAGATTTCAAACGCGGTCAATCTGCAACTGTCAGTACAAGCACTTATTCTGGTGCTTTTTGAACGTGGGCCGCTTTATCACTGACTGTCACAAACCCGAGTGACAATTTGCTTTTTTGGTACTATCGTGGAGCCAGATAGACAATTATCTACACACAGAAAGTACCAATTTCATGCGGGACTGGCTCCTCCAGATCAAACGTGGCGAATATGCAAGTCTGCAAATACAGATCAGGGAAGCTTTCGTTTCCGCTATTCTGGACGGGCAACTGGGTCATGACGAGCCGGTGCCATCGACCCGCAAAATGGCAAAGGTGCTTGGTGTATCGCGTAATACGGTGATGCTCGCCTATCAGGGTCTGCTCGACGACGGTTATATGGTGTCTCGTGAACGTTCCGGCTACTATGTGTCGGACAAGGCCATTCCGCAGCACGCCTCAAAGCCCAAACCGTCACAGAGCAAACAACAGCCTGATCATTTAGCTCCAGACTGGCAGAGCCGGTTTGCACGCCATCCTGGTCGCCTTGAAAACATCATCAAACCGCTGGACTGGTCGAGCTACAAATACCCTTTTATTTATGGTCAGGTGGACCACAACCTGTTTCCAATAGCTGAATGGCGTGAGTGTGCGCGCCAGACACTGGGCAGACGCTGGTTCAATGCCTGGACCGATGATCACGGTGCTCATGATGATCCACTTCTGGTTGAGCAGATCAGACGGCGAATCCTGCCACGACGCGGCATTATGGCAACCGAGAACGAGATTTTGGTGACATTGGGGGCGCAGCACTCCCTCTACATGATCTCCAGCCTTCTCTCAAAACCGGACTCACGCGTTGTTATCGAGAACCCCGGTTTTCCCGATGCCCGTAACATCTTTTCGCTTCACACACAGCGCATCCACCTACAGGACGTGGACTCGCAAGGTCTCATCCCGGACACCATTCCAGACGATACCAGCATGGTGTTCGTCACGCCCAGCCATCAGGCCCCAACCACTGTGACCATGCCCTTGTCACGTCGCATGGAGTTGATGGAACAGGCCCGCAAGAAAGACTTCATCATCATCGAGGATGACCACGAGTTTGAAACAAACTATGTCAATGAGCCTTGCCCTTCATTGAAGTCGCTGGATGATGATGGGCACGTGATTTACGTAGGCTCTCTATCCAAGTCAGTGTTTCACGGATTACGCCTCGGCTTTCTGGTGGCGCCAAAAGCGTTCATTGATGAGGCGCGAGCATTGCGTCGGCTGATGGTTCGCCATCCTCCCAATAATAACCAGCGCACTGCTGCGCTGTTTTTGTCATTGGGGCATCACGACACCCTAATAAGACGGTTGCACCGCGCATATCGTGGACGTTGGGAAGTCATGGCCGAGGCACTTCAAAATCATTTGCCAAACTCCACAAGAGTGCCAAGCTTTGGCGGAACCAGCTTCTGGGTCAAGGGGCCTGAAGGCCTCGATGCTGAACGTCTGGGGCTGGCGTGTCGCGAAAAAGGCCTGCTGATTGAGCCCGGGCGGATATTCTTCGGCACACCCCACCCTCCGAAAAATTATTTCCGGCTTGGTTTTTCTTCTATTGATGAAACCATGATCGAACCAGGCATTGAGCTCTTGTCAAAAATGATTGACGCAGACCTGGCTTTATCGTCACGCGATGCAGCAGAGTGAAAGCTCACGAGCATTGAACTTTAATTGGCACTGGCTGTCTTCACAAGCTGGCCCGTAGCTTCAACAATTTGTTCCGCTTCAATCTCGGCTTCACGCACCATGTCTTCAACCGCATCATTGCCGACCAGTGTCATGCGGCGAGCATGGCCTGCATAGTCTTCCATGGCCTTGGTATAGAATGCAGCCCAGACATCAATGATTTCCATCGGCGTCTTGCAGTCTGCCAGGCGTTGAGGCATGGCAAAATCCTCTGCCAGACGCTTGCTGACAAAATCCGCATATTGACCCTGGCAGTTGCTCAGCGTTTTCATGGCTTCACCGCTGTAACGGTTGGTGAAGTCAACAGGCGTCTTCAATGTGATTACTTCAGTCATTGTCATATCCTTTGGCTGATCTTTTGAATGCGATCCCCATCCTCATGGGAACACTCTAGACCAACCTTAGTGGCCTTTAAATGACATGGGTCAATTTTATGCGGAAACGTGATGAGAAGTGATCAAACAGGCAGGCCTGTCCACGGCTTCACAACGCGCAGAGCAAGTGATGATTGCACCCTCGCCACGTGGGGCAACCGAGTGATTGCCTGTCTGTGTATGCGTTCATAGTCTACCGCACTCGCAGCCGCTATTCGCAACAGATAATCGTACTGACCACCCATGAGATGGCACTCCAGAATTTCCGGCACACGACGAACCGCATTTTCAAAGTCTTCCAGGTTCTGAACAGACTGCGCCAGGAGCGATATTTCCACAAAGAACTCGATGCTTAAACCAAGGCGTCCAGCATCAAGTTTTGCACCATAGCCTTTTATGAAGCCGGCCTCCTCCAACAGCTTGATACGCCGATGACAGGCAGAAGCCGACAGGTTCACCAATTGCGCAAGTTCTGCCACGGACAATGAGCTGTTTGCCTGCAATTCACGCAGTAACTTGCGATCCACTCTGTCAATTTTTTCGACGTTCATTCGATTAATATCCATTATTTTTGAATTATTTTCAGCATTCTCTTGAAATTTCAGGATAATAGGGAATCTGTGCCGTGCCAACTGGTGTATTGTCTGCCGCTGAAAACTATTGCTCAGGAGGAAACAGCAATGCTTATCGGTGTGCCTAAGGAAATCAAGAACAAGGAATTTCGCGTCGGTATGACGCCAACCTCGGTGCGTGAACTGGTCGAGGCCGGCCATAAGGTCATTGTGGAAACAAACTGCGGCGTTGGCATTGGCATGGACGATGCGGCATACCGCAAGGCTGGCGCAAAAATAATCAAGACGGCAGAAGAGATTTTTGCCAAGGCAGACATGATCGTGAAGGTCAAGGAGCCTCAGGCAATTGAGCGCAAGATGTTGCGCGAAGGCCAGATACTTTTCACCTACCTGCATCTGGCACCAGACCCAGCCCAGACCAAGGATCTGGTCAAATCAAAAGCCACTTGCATCGCCTATGAAACCGTGACGAGCCCGACAGGTGGTCTGCCGCTGCTGGCCCCCATGTCAGAAGTTGCTGGCAGAATGTCGATCCAGGCTGGTGCCTACTACCTTGAAAAGGCTCATGGTGGCCATGGCCTGCTGCTGGGTGGCGTTCCTGGCGTTGATCCCGCCAAGGTTGTCATCATCGGTGGTGGCATGGTTGGTCGCCACGCAGCCCACATCGCGCTGGGCATGGGAGCAGACGTCTGGGTGATTGATCGTAGTGTGGACGTGTTACGTTCTCTCTGGGCCCAGTTCGACCGCCCGCTCAACACCGTCTACTCGACCAAGGACGCCATCGAACGGCATTGCGCCGAAGCCGATCTGGTAGTCGGCGGTGTCCTCATACCAGGAGCAGCCGCGCCAAAACTGATCACCCGCGACATCATCAAGTCGATGAAGGCAGGCTCGGTGATCGTTGACGTGGCAATCGATCAGGGCGGATGCGCTGAGACCTCTAAAGCAACGACCCATGACGATCCGGTTTATGTGGTCGACGATGTGATCCACTATTGTGTGGCCAACATGCCAGGCGGTGTTCCCAAGACCTCGACATACGCTCTCAACAACGCAACCTTGCCATTCATCCTGCAAATTGCAAACAAGGGCTGGCGCAAGGCCTTGACAGAAAACCCGCACCTCATGGCTGGTCTTAACGTGCACGCAGGTCACATTACCTACAAGGCAGTGGCAGATGTTCTGGGCTACAAGTTCATGGCTCCTGAAGAGGCTGTCCGCATATAGTCGCCCTTCATGGACGACGACAAGTTGAAGGCAGCCAGGGTGACCTGACTGCCTTTTAAATTTACGGTGATCAACTTCGCTTAGTAGGAATTGATGCACCGGAAGTAGCGCTTGCGCCAGTAATGTGAACCGGTGCGGCGCCATTTACGCTTCAGCCAGCGGCAACCACCGCCATATCCGTAACCACCATAATATCCATAACCGCCACCCCAACCAAATCCAGGTCCGTGGAAGTGGCCGCCGAAACCATGCGCCAGGATGATATTGCCGGACGCCGGAGCGGTTGTGGTAGTAATCGCCGTTGTGGCATTTGCTGCCATGCCTGCAACAGGTGAAGCGTTGGCAGATGGCGAAGTTGTAAAGGCAGCGGCAGCGATAATTGCGACTGCTATCAGGTTGGTTTTGTTAAACATCGTCTGTTTCCTTCTGGTTGTTTCGACCGATTAGCAGTTTCGGCCTTTGATGAAACAGACAATACCTTCGCTGACATCACGCAGATGTGTACATGATCACAAACCGATAACGCGGCGGTCACGGGCTTGTCATCTGGGTGAAATTCGCACCCTCACGCTCAATCCTGATGCGTCGGCAAAATTCGCTTTCTTCGACTGTTCAGCTCTTTGCTGGGATCACGCAGGAAAGAAACCGACAGCGCGGCTTCAACATCTCCACGACTGAGACCAATATCTGCGAGTTCATGCTCACTCATCTCAAGTAACTGCTCAGCTTCATGGCGATGCTTGAATGTACGCCAGACAGCCGACAGGATTTCGATAAGCCAGTTGCGCTGCGGGGTAATAGCGGCCTGACGGTTGGTGGTTGTGCAAGTCATGATGAAATCTCCTTTCGAGTTACGTTGGAACCACCATGCACCAGGCCTACTGACAGCAGTATGTCAGGAACATTTGCAAGCTCCTGACAGCATGATGTCAGTAGGCTTATGATAGGGTCACGTTCATCAACATTTACGGGAGATGATTAGGGTATGCGCCGCGCAGACAGACTGTTCGAGATCATTCAGTTCATGCGCCGTCAGCCTTTGACGCGGGCACGTGATCTTGCTGAACATTTCGAAATTTCCGAACGCACCATTTATCGTGACATACAGGACCTGATGACATCTGGTGTACCGATAGAGGGTGAAGCCGGGATTGGATATGTCTTGCGCGCCGGATATGATCTGCCACCTCTCATGTTCAAGGAAACGGAAATTGAGGCCCTCGTGCTGGGTGCGCGAATTGTGCAGTCTTGGGGCGACAAGGAATTGGCTGATGCGGCTACAGATGTCATTGCCAAGGTAGAGGCCGTATTACCCGAAGCCCTGCGCACCTTCATGACCAATACAGCTCTTCTGGCTCCATCACAGCATCGCATGGAGCCAATTTGCTTTGAACTTTCGCTGCTGCGCAATGCCGTACGAGACGCGCGTAAAGTGCGTATTGGGTATCAGGACGCAGGCGGAGAACAAACCACTCGCCTGGTCAGACCCTTGTCACTTGCCTATTTCGGGCCGGTCTGGCTGCTTGCATGTTGGTGCGAACTGCGCAACAATTTTCGCACTTTTCGACTGGATCGTATTACTCATTTTGCGGTTAGCGATGAACTCTTCAAGGCTGAGCCTGGCAAAACCCTCAAGGACTTTTTATCCCGTGACGACACCTGGATTCGGGGTCGGGACTATCCTCATACGAGCGCATAGCAAATATTGAGACAAAAGGTCCCGAAACCTGGTCCCTGTCCATTTGCTTTCCGCAATCTGGCACTGGCTGGTACCAAAAACTCCCTTTAGAAACGCAAGCATGGATATAAATCCGGCATCCGTAAAATACATGCGGAGCCAGCTGCACTGTTTTCAGGAGAGGACATTCAAAATATGAAAATGACCACAGAAGAAGCATTCGTCAAAGTCTTGCAAATGCATGGCATCCAGAATGCGTTTGGCATTATCGGTTCGGCCATGATGGCGATCTCGGACCTGTTCCCCGTCGCTGGCATCAAGTTCTGGGACTGCGCGCACGAAACCAGCGGCGGCATGATGGCTGACGGTTACACGCGCGCATCAGGCAAGATGTCCATGATGATCGCCCAGAACGGACCCGGCATTACCAATT
>JBAUGO010000239.1:0-1825 GCA_049679775.1 Anderseniella sp. | reverse complement strand
CACGCATTGTGCTCGAACGGGCCAGATCCGCGCGTGAGGGTGTCGACCTGATAGAGGAGCTGATCGCCCGGCACGGGTATTCGTGTTACGGTGGGAACTCCCACATCATTGCCGATACTGATGAAGCATGGGTTGTTATCGAATTCGCGGGAGGCCTTGGACTCTGGGTGGCTGAACGGTTGGGGCCCGACAGCATCCGTGCCTCTCGACCGGGCTATATTGAAAACATCTCTGATGCACCAAATGCGGACTTCCGTTTCCCCGGGCATTTCATTTCCACGGCAATTGAAAAGGGCTGGTATAACCCTGCATCCGGCGCCTTCAACGTAAACGCGGTTTATGGCGATGGAAAAGGGCGCTGGCAGGGTGTGCAATGGGTAGAGGCGGAGATACGTGCGCGTGCGGCCCGGGCCGAGAAGATCGGACTATCGGACGTGGTCTGGGCCATAGCCACCGAGAGGCTGACGGGTGACACGGCGGGTTATGGACAAATCGTACCGCTGCGCGATCCCAACCACGACAGCTTGCGCATGATATGGCACGCACCGGTAGGCCCTGTCACGGCACCCCTTTTGCCCGTGTTTTTGGGCCAGAGCGAGGTGCCGGCCGAATATGGAGTACATCGCTATTTGACCGCTGGTGAAAGCGCGCGCTTCCTCGACAACCGCGATGATGAAACGATGCTCGATAAGACTTCCATCGTGAGACAGGGGCAGGAAGTCACCCGATCGGCTTTCCAGATCCAGAAACGGCTTATGCATTTGACGTTTCAGGTTGGTGAGACCGCGTACAAGGACGTCTGGGATCATTGGCGGCTCATGGAAGCAAGTGTAGCGTCCGAGCTCGCTGATGTCCTCAAGGCAGCAGAAATCCTGATCGCCGCTGGCGAGGCTGGATTGGCGATCCAAACTCTCAACCGGTTCAGCACCAGCCACTTAATGCAGGCCCTGTTGGATGCTGAAGCGATGGCGAATGCCTATGAAGCGCGGTTACGTAATGCCGGTGGATTGAATGTATCGACCAAAGCACTGTTGCCAAAGCAGATCTGGTAAACAGCGCAAACATCACCCTGTCACGCGAAGTCTATTTCTCAACCTTACTGGCATCTGGCGCAAACTCCGGTTGATCATCATAGGTGATCGTCCAGCCACCCTCGGCAGGGCAAATATCAGCAAAGCCACCATTTTTTAAATCCTGCAAAAAGCACCTCGCTTTAAACCCTGTGGGTACATTCGCCTTATCAAGCCCCACTTGTCCCCGCCAGAAACTTTCGAAGCCTGATATCTGCACCATCGAGGTTCGCACCCGGCCGTTGAAAGTCCTGCGACTGATTTGCGACGGGCATGTTGCGCGTGCCTACCTTTGGAGTACTTGTGCTGGTGCCACCGGTCACTTTTTCAACCTTTTCGATTTATCGCTGCACGTCACGTTTTCGCAATGCTTCTGTAACATGTCTGTAACGCGACCGCATCATGACTGTTGTGTATAGCGCCGGATTACGCCGGTCCTTTTTTGGAGAGCAGACGGTTCTCTTTGCGAAGTCGTTCGTTCTCTTTGGCCAGATCAATATCCGACGCTGGAGGCAGGTCATCAGGACGGGACCTTTGTATCCATTTTGCCAGCGTCGAAAAACCAACACCCAGGTCAGATGCTACTTGTTTGCGAGTCAGTCCGCTTGTAAGCGCCATGCGAATTGCTTCGCGTTTGAATTCTTCATTGTGTTTTTGTGCCATTATTGTTCTCCTTGATGGCTATTATTCTAATTCAAGGACACGGAATCAAACTGTGGCAAGTCCAAGCCGCACCCGGCTTGTCAATCAGATAC
>JBAUGO010000238.1:0-3929 GCA_049679775.1 Anderseniella sp. | reverse complement strand
CGAACCCCCGCACCTGTTTCACGAACCGCCGCAATAAGGTCTGCGTGGCGGGGCCTGTCCAGAATACATGCAGTGATCTGGTCCGGTTTGACACCTTTTGCCTTTGCGAGGGACTTGATATTGTCCTGTGGAGTGGCATCCAGATCAATAACACCTTCAGGATAACCTGGTCCGATGGCAATCTTGGCCATATAGCTGTCAGGTGCATGCAGCAGGCTGCCCCCTTCTGCCATTGCAATCACCGCCAGCGAATCCGGCATTGCCTTGGCGCACAGCGTCGTTCCTTCCAACGGGTCCAGTGCTATGTCAATTTTCGGGCCTTTGCCCGTGCCAACCTTCTCGCCAATGTACAGCATCGGTGCTTCTTCGCGTTCACCCTCGCCGATCACCACCATGCCATCCATGTCTATGGCATTAAGGGCTGTTCGCATGGCATCCACGGCCAGCTGGTCAGCCTGTTTTTCGTTGCCACGGCCACGAAGTGTTGCAGCCGCAATGGCAGCAGCTTCGGTAACACGTGCAATTTCAATGGTTAGAATACGGTTCAGCATTTTTGGCCTTCACTAATTAAAATCTGACTACAGACGTTCGATTCTGACCATCCGTGGACGCGTTGCAACATGGCCAGCCGTTTCGATCTTGTCCAGCGCAACCCGCATGGCACTTTCCAGTGTGTTGTGGGTGATCAGCACGAATGGTGCAATATCCGCGCCAACTTTTGATCTACTGACCGCAGGTCCGCGCTGGATAACGCTTTCAATGGAGATATTCTCATCAGCAAACGCTTTGGCAACACCGGCTAGCTCACCCGGTCGGTCCAGCATGTCCAGAGCAACATAATAACCACCTTCATGGGCACGCATCGATGCCTTGGCAAACGGTTTGAGATTGCTTGCAGGCACACCAAATACTGGCAACACAAGTCCACGGCCAATGTCACAGATATCCGCCATCACCGACGAAGCTGTTGGACCCCCGCCAGCGCCACGGCCTTCCAGGAACAATTTATCAGCAAAATCACCCACCAGTTCCACCGCATTGAACGCATCCCCGACTTCGGCAATGGGAGATCCAAGCGGCACAAGAGCCGGGTGAACGCGTTGTTCAATACCGTCCTCTGTCAGGTTTGCCACGCCAAGCAGCTTGAACTTGTAACCCAGCGAATGTGCGTTGCGAATATCGGCCAGTGTAATATCTTCGATACCTTCGATGTACATGCCATCCAGCGTCACTTCGGTTCCAAAAGCCAGTGACGTCAAAATAGCCAGCTTGTGTGCGGTATCGAAACCACCAATGTCAAAGGTGGGGTCAGCTTCCGCATAGCCCAGATCCTGTGCCTGCTTCAATACGTCAGCAAAATCACGACCTTCGGCTTCCATTGTGGTTAGGATGAAGTTGCAGGTTCCGTTTAAAATACCAAACAGATGTGAAATGGAATTGCCAGCAAGGCTTTCTCGTAAAGTCTTGATAACAGGAATTGCGCCCGCAACAGCGGCTTCATAATTGAGTGAGACATTGGCTGCCTCAGCCAGCTTGGCAAGCTTTACACCATGATGAGCCAGAAGCGCCTTGTTGGCCGTTACAACATGCTTGCCAGCTTTTAACGCAGCCTCAACGCCATCATGGGCAGGGCCTGAATCCCCACCAATAAGTTCAACAAAAACATCGACATTGCTGCTGGTAGCAAGCTCAACCGGGTTGTCGAACCATTCAAATTCGGAGAGATCATGACCTCCGCGCTGCTTTGACCTGGACCTGGCGCTCACGGCGGTCACTTGGATGGGCCGACCAGCACGCGCTGCAAGCATGTCTGGGTGCTTTGCAAACACATCGAGCACACCGACACCAACGGTGCCCAGTCCTGCTATACCCACTCGTAAAGCGTTAGTCATAATCTTCTTAGCCTGCGTCGATCATATTTATCGTAACAATTGCGCTCTCTATGCGCTGTTTGGCGCGTGTTTTCAAGCGCAGCAAAGCCGGGTTCAACAGCTAATCACCCTTTGGTGAGAACAGGTTGAAAAAATCTCGTACCCTTGTCATGTTTTGCACTTAGGATACTGTGTTAGTTAAGACTTGGCCCAAGGACATAATCAGGAACGGACAATTGCCAATGAGCAAACCGGCCGCAGCAGAGCAGACAACATTCGTGCTGCCAGATCCAATCAAGCTGATGGATAATATATCCAAGTCCCTGCAGGTCGCGGCTGCCTTGGCCCAGGAAATGGCTGAACAAAGCCAGAGTAAACCCGTAGAAGCAGATGACACCCCGTTCAAGCCCATCGAGCCTGTGTTGAAAACCCTTGGCGAAGTGGCCCAGACCTATGCGCAAAATCCGGAACGATGGGCCGAAGCCAGCTTCCAGCTTTGGCAAGGCTACACACAACTTTGGCAAAATGCATGGTCGCGAATGCTGGGAGAAAATAAAGAACCACTGATTTCGCCTGCACGCGGAGACAAACGCTTCAATGATCCTGACTGGACAAAAAACCAGGTATTTGATTTTTTCAAACAGTCTTACCTGCTAACAACAAAATGGGCCCATGAAACCATTTCCAACGCCAATGACATTGATGAAAACACTCGCCACAAGGCGAGCTTTTATTTCGACCAGATAGCCAACGCTTTATCGCCCTCGAATTTTGCCATCACCAATCCGGAGATACTGAAGCAGACACTGGCCTCAAATGGCGAAAACCTTTTGCAAGGCATGACCAATCTGGCGCGTGACCTGAAAGCAGGAAATGGTACGCTCAAAATCAAGCAAACAGATATGAGTGCCTTTGCGCTTGGTGAAAACATGGCACTCTCACCAGGCCAGGTGATCTATCAGAACGAGGTCATGCAGCTCATTCAGTATGCACCTGCGACCGAGAAGGTCTACAAGCGCCCGCTACTCATTGTGCCGCCATGGATCAACAAGTTTTATATCCTCGATCTAAATCCCAAGAAGTCCTTCATCAGATGGGCTGTTGAGCAAGGGATGACAGTTTTTGTGATTTCATGGGCGAACCCGGACAAGCGTCTGGCAGAGAAGGGTTTTGCCAACTACATGCACGAAGGTATTCTGGAGGCGCTGACACAGATTGAAACCCAAACCGGGGAAAACAAGGTCAATGCCATAGGATACTGCATTGGAGGCACCCTTCTTGCTTCCACGCTTGGCTATATGGCGCACTCAGGTGACGAGCGAATAAAGTCTGCCACGTTCTTTACGACACAGGTTGATTTTACCTATGCAGGTGATCTCAAGGTGTTTGTGGATGAGGATCAAATTTCCATGGTTGAAAAACGCATGGAGAAGGATGGCTTTCTCGATGGCAAGGAAATGTCGAACGCTTTCAACCTGCTGCGTTCAAACGATCTGATCTGGTCCTATGTGGTCAATAACTATCTTAAAGGTAAAGACCCCCTGCCATTTGACCTGTTGTACTGGAACGCCGATCCAACACGAATGCCTGCCGCCACCCATTCGTTCTATTTGCGCGAGTGCTATCTCAATAACCACCTGAGCCAGGGGAAAATGACGCTTGATAATGTTCGCATCGATCTCTCGAAGGTGAAAATCCCGATCTACAATCTGGCAGCTCGTGAGGATCATATTGCGCCGCTGAAGTCTGTTTTCAGGATTGGTGAATTCTTTGGGGGTGAGACAGAACTGGTTGTTGCGGGTTCTGGACATATTGCAGGTGTGGTCAATCCACCCGAGGCCGGAAAATATCAATACTGGACCAACAAGCAGGGCGCAACGGATCTGGATACCTGGCTAGCTGGTGCGCAAGAGCACCCTGGCTCGTGGTGGCCACACTGGAATGACTGGATTGTCAGCCACTCCAGCAAGATGGTTCCAGCCCGCGATCCATCGGCCGGACCGCTGGCAGCCATTGAACCCGCACCCGGCTCCTATGTGAAAGTTCAAGGTGTGTGAG
>JBAUGO010000237.1:0-3916 GCA_049679775.1 Anderseniella sp. | reverse complement strand
AGGACACGGGTTGCCCCACCTGATGTTCTGGTCGAAGCGCCTTCCTGTTTACGGGAGGGCGTTTTGTTTTGCGTCATAGCGCCCCCCATGTCGTTGACTGTGTCGTTATGCGCACGGTTATCGATGTTGTTGCCAATGTGATCAGCTTGATATCGACGTGTGGACATCGCGATACTGGTCGGTATAAATGCGCTACAAATTATCACTATGATTGATCGGATTATTGCTCATGTCAGGTGTCAACGACATCCGCTCCACTTTCTTGAACTATTTCTCGAAGCACGATCATGAAATCGTTGCGTCATCTCCTTTGGTGCCGCGCAATGATCCAACATTGATGTTTACCAATGCTGGCATGGTTCAATTCAAGAACGTGTTTACCGGGCTTGAAAAGCGCCCGTACAGCCGGGCTGTGACCTCGCAAAAATGTGTTCGTGCAGGTGGCAAGCATAATGATCTGGACAATGTCGGCTATACGGCGCGCCATCACACCTTCTTCGAAATGCTGGGCAATTTTTCGTTTGGTGATTATTTCAAGGAACGCGCCATTGAACTGGCGTGGAATCTGATCACCAGGGAATATGGTCTGAACGCTGAACGTCTGTTGGTGACGGTCTATCACACAGATGATGAAGCCTTCGGTCTGTGGAAAAAGATTGCGGGCCTCAGCGATGATCGCATCATTCGCATTCCCACCAATGATAATTTCTGGGCGATGGGCGATACGGGTCCGTGTGGACCGTGTTCTGAAATTTTCTATGATCACGGCGATCATATTCCTGGTGGCCCTCCCGGATCACCGGATGAAGACGGCGACAGGTTCATTGAAATCTGGAACCTGGTGTTCATGCAATATGAGCAAGTGTCCCTGGATGAACGCCAGGAATTGCCGCGCCCATCCATCGACACTGGCATGGGATTAGAGCGAATTTCAGCATTGCTGCAAGGAACGCACGACAATTATGAGACAGACATGTTCAAGTCTCTGATTGCAGCAATTGAAGACCTGACAGGTGTTGAAGCGACCGGCAAGGCCAAGGCATCCACAAGGGTTATCGCGGATCATTTGCGCGCCACTTCATTTCTGATTGCAGATGGTGTTTTGCCCTCCAATGAAGGTCGTGGCTATGTATTGCGCCGTATCATGCGCCGCGCCATGCGCCATGGTGAGTTATTGGGTGTCAGGGAACCGCTCATGTGGAAGCTGGTGCCGGCACTCAAGCGCGAAATGGGCGAGGCTTACCCTGAGCTTGGCCGCGCTGAAGACCTGATAACGGAAACATTGCGCCTTGAGGAAACCCGCTTCCGCAAGACACTGGAACGTGGATTGAAAATGCTGGATGACGAAACTTCCGCCTTGGCAGCGGGGGGGCAATTGTCAGGTGACGTAGCTTTTAAACTTTATGACACGTACGGTTTTCCGCTTGATCTGACGCAGGATGCCTTGCGCGCCCGCGATATCGGCGTTGATACAAATGCCTTCAATGCCGCGATGGAAAAGCAAAAAGCTGACGCTCGCAAGGCATGGGTCGGCTCTGGCGATACCAACACGGATGCGGTCTGGTTTGACGTACGCGACAAGACCGGTGCGACAGATTTCCTGGGCTATGACACCGAGACAGCTGAAGCTGTCATTTCAGCAATTGTCAATCAGGATGGCCGGATGCTGAACGAGGCGACCAAGGGTGACAAGGTGTCCATCATTGTCAACCAGACGCCGTTTTATGGGGAAAGTGGCGGCCAGACTGGCGATCATGGGTACATGAAGGCAACAGGTGGTGCCAAGGTGAAGGTCACGGATACGCAAAAGCGGCTGGGTGATCTTTTTGTGCATTCCTGCGTTATCGAAGACGGCAACATCAAGGCGGGTGAAGCTGTTGAGCTGAGCGTTGACCATGCACGTCGTTCCGGCAACCGTATTCATCACTCGGCCACTCATCTGGTGCATGAGGCGTTGCGGCAGGTGCTCGGGAATCACGTGGTGCAAAAGGGCTCATTGGTTGAGCCTGGACGGTTCCGGTTTGACTATGCCCACCCCAAGGCGTTGTCGCGAGAGGAACGGGCTGAAGTTGAACGAATTGCCAATCTTGTTGTCATGCAGAACGATGCCGTCACCACAAGGTTGATGAGCGTCGATGAAGCCATAGAACAAGGTGCCATGGCGCTATTCGGGGAAAAATACGGCGATGAGGTTCGTGTTGTCTCGATGGGCGTGCAACCAGGCGGCACCGGCAACAAGCAGACATATTCAATGGAATTGTGTGGCGGTACACATGTATCGCGAACAGGCGATATCGGCCTGGTGCGCATTGTCAGCGAGGCTGCTTCGGCTGCCGGTGTGAGGCGCATTGAGGCGCTGGCTGGTGATGCGGCGCGGCGCTATCTGGAAGGTCGCGATGAGCAGGTGCAAAACCTGGCTGACATGCTCAAGGCAGCACCTGATGAGGTGGATGGGCGCGTCGCGGCACTTCTGGAGGAACGCAAGAAACTGGAGCGTGAATTGGCAGAGGCCAAAAAGAAACTCGCCATGGGCGGCACTTCTGGTGCTTCCGCATCGACAGCAATCGAGGACGTGGGCGGCATCAAGCTGATGGCGCGCGTGCTTGACGGGCTGAACCCGAAAGACCTGCGCGGCGCGATTGATGATGGCAAGGCACAAATTGGGTCCGGTGTTATTGCGCTGGTTGCGGTCAATGATGGCAAGGCCGCTGTGGGTGTTGGCATCACCAGTGACCTGCAAGGCAGGTTTGATGCGGTTGAACTGGTCAAGGCTGGTGTTGCAGCCGTTGGCGGACAGGGCGGTGGTGGACGCGCTGACATGGCGCAAGGCGGTGGTCCTGACGCTGACAAGGCAGACGCAGCGCTTGATGCCATCCGCAAGGTTCTGGCTGGTTGATCAGGCCGGCCACTTGCCCGTGTCAGTGTCGGGGTGTTGATTGGTTGCCAGTTTGGCAAGATCTTGCGGGGTGCGGTCATCTCCGGTTGTGATGCCGGGCAATGAGCCAAGCTCATCAAACCAGGGTATTTTGCTTTCAAGCCCAACAGCATGATCTGGCGGGCACTCGGACGGATTGTCGAGTGAGCCGATTGTTATTTCATAGGCCAGATCACCGTCTTCCAGCATGTACAAGGGAGTGCCGCACTGGTTGCAAAAGCCGCGCGCCACAATCGGGCTGCTGCGGTATTCGGCTGGTTTTCCGCGCGTCCATTGCAAGGCGATATTGGGTACGCGCACAAGTGGCAGGGCTAAATTGCCGGATGCTTTCTGGCACATGCGACAGTGGCAAAGTCCGGCCCCTTCCAGCTTTGCCGTGATGCGATAGCGTATGGCGCCGCACTGGCACCCGCCAGAATGAACCGGATGGGTCATGGTCGTTCCGACACGACAGGGAACCAGTTTTCCGGCAAGGCATCGCCCATATTCAGCTTCAACCCCATTTCATCAAATGGCGGAGAGATGGCATGGCTGCGTGCGACATAGCGGCAATCCTCGCCGATAAAGCGGAAGCTGACGGCACGGCGGCGTGTTGCTGAATTGTTGGGGGGTGCGTTGTGCAAGGTATGATAGTCAAAGGCGACAGCGTCACCGGGTTCAAGATCCCATGAGCGCAAACTGTCGGGACTGGCAATTTCTTCGATGTCCGGGAACGGCTGATAGGTTGATGTATCGCCCTCTAGCGGTTCCAGGGTCTTGAAGCGGCGTGGCACATAGGTGACAGAGCCAGTGTGGCTACCAGCGATGAAGTGCGGGCAGACCTCAGCCTTTACCGGATCAAGCGGTACCCAGATGGACACGGTCTTGGTGCCGTCGAGACAGTAATAGGGTAAATCCTGATGCCACGGTGTAGGGTCTGCGGTGCCGGGTTCCTTGACCAGTACATGCTCATGAAACAATTGCGTGCGTGACGCGTCCATC
>JBAUGO010000236.1:0-5247 GCA_049679775.1 Anderseniella sp. | reverse complement strand
TCTTTGGGCTATGGCAATATGGAGGTCGTTGAAGCCGCCGCCACCCAGATGGCCAAGCTACCGTACACTCATATTTTTGCGGGCAAGTCCAACGATCTGGCTATCGAGCTTGCTGAAACACTGAAAGAGCTGATGCCGTGCGAAGCTTCCAAGATGTTGTTCTGTTCATCCGGGTCGGAAGCCAACGACATGCAGGTCAAACTGACCTGGTACTACAACAATGCCCGCGGCAAGCCGGAAAAGAAAAAACTTATCTCCCGCATCAAGGGCTATCATGGCGTGACGGTGGCATCAGGGTCCCTGACCGGTCTTCCGCCTGTCCACATGGATTTTGATCTGCCGATCAAAAACATCATGCACACATCTTGCCCGCACTATTATCGTTTCGGCCACGAAGGCGAAACCGAGGACGAGTTTACCAGCCGAATGGCGCGTGAGCTTGAAGAGATGATCATTCGTGAAGACCCCAACACAGTAGCAGGCTTTTTCGCCGAACCGATCATGGGTGCAGGTGGGGTGATCATTCCACCAGATGGTTATTATGCCAAGATCCAGCCAATTCTGGAAAAATATGACATCCGCTATATTGCTGACGAGGTGATCTGCGGGTTTGGCCGTACAGGAAAGTGGTTCGGTTCTGAAACCATGGGTATGAAGCCTTCTTCCATTTCGATGGCCAAGGCCATCACCTCAGCCTATATGCCTCTGGGTGGTATTTCGATTGAAGAAGACATGTACCAGGCCATGCTCGACCAATCGAAAAAGATCGGTGTGTTTGGACATGGCTATACTTATACCGCTCACCCTGTTGCATCTGCCGTAGCGCTCAAGGTGATCGAGATTTACAAACGTGACAGGATTATCGACCACGTGGCAAGACTAGCCCCTGTTTTTGAAGGGCGTTTCAATGCTCTCAAAGATCATGAACTCATTGGTAATGTTCGCACCAAGGGCTTTATCGGTGCAGCAGAAATCGTGGAAAACAAGGCGACCAAGGCATCGTTTGACCCCAAGAAAATGGTTGGGGCGAATATGATGAAATTTGCGCAAGCTCGCGGGCTTATGGTTCGTTCCATGGTTGATTCAATTGCGCTTTGTCCACCGCTCATCATCACTGAGAGCGAAATCAACGAAATGTTCGACCGCTATGAAGCAGCACTTGATGACACTGCACAGTGGATCAAGAAAGAAGGCCTGCGCAGTTGATGGTTTAACCGCATCCTGGCGATAAACCACATAACACCTCAAGGGATCGGCAATATTGCCGGTCCCGACTTGGTGGTCGTGAACTCAAGTTGGCGGCCATTCTTGCTGGTGACAACCCGTGACACGATCCTGCTGCCAACTGGCATTTTTGACACAGCAGCAAGTCGGCCATCCTTCAGTACCAGAAAAGCGATCTCGTCATAGCCTGCCCCAGGAATGGCCAATGCGGTGCGCCCATCCTTTAATATGACGACTTCCGTCATGTCCTGCACGCGCGAGCCAATGATGTGGTTTGAATAGCCAGCAAGAGTGGTGACCTGTTTCAACTTGCCGGATGAATACGTCCACACCTCAACCACCTTGCCGAGATGCGGTGTGGTGACAAACACAATGTCGAGCTTTCCGTCTCCATCAAGATCGGCAATCTCGGCCGGGTTCAGCCAACGGTTGGCACGGCCAATATGTGGGGTTTGCGCCCGCTTGACGATCCTGTTCCCTTCAAGCCCATATATGGCAAGCGCCCCGCCCTCGGTGCGACTTGACAACACGACGACAATTTCGTCACGGCCGTCCCCATCAAGATCACGCACCCGGACCTGACGGTCCTCGAACACGAACTCATCCGGCAACACGTATTCGATCAACTGGCCATCGGAGGTTTTCACCATCATGCCGCCAGCCTCAATATCATCGCCCAGTATTCCATGGGCATAGCGTCCGGTCGGGCGCACCAACCAGGCTTCAGCAATGTCGTTTGAACCTTTTACAATCAGCCCGTCAGGCAGACGTGCAGGTTCTGCAGCGATCGCTGGATTCACCAACAGCATGAAAAAGCAAAACCACAACAAATGTTTCATGCCTTCGCCAACGCCTGATCCAGATCAGAAATCAGGTCTTCCGTCGCCTCGATGCCGATGGAAAGTCGGATCAGATTGTCAGCGATCGGGCTGTTTTCGCCCTCAATAACCTTGCGATGCTCAGCCAGGCTTTCAACACCACCAAGCGATGTCGCTGGCAGGAAGATTTTCAAGGCGCGGATAACACGGCCGGTTTCAGCCATGCCACCCTTGACACATACCGACATCATGCCCCCGAAACCATCCATCTGGCGGCGTGCAAACTCATGTTGAGGGTGAGACTGCAAGCCGGGATACAGCACCTTTTCAACTTTCGCGTGGTGCTCAAGGTAACGCGCAATGGCCAGCGCGCTGCCTGCTGCCTTGCGGACGCGCACAAACAATGTGCGCATGCCCCTGATAAGCAGCCACGCTTCAAACGGTGCAAGGATCGCGCCTGTCAGGTTGCGGGTATGGCGCACTTGTGCCCATCGCTCATCATTTTTCGCTGTCACCAACACCCCGCCCAGCACATCCGAATGACCATTGAGATACTTCGTCACCGAATGAAAAACCACATCTGCACCATGCTCGATAGGCCTGGTGACCACAGGGCTAGCCGAGGTTGAATCAACACCCAATATTGCTCCTGTTGTGTGGGTAATGTCTGCAACTGCTCGGATATCCACAACGTCCCAGTTTGGATTTACCGGCGTTTCAATCCACACCAATTGGGTCTTGCCGGCAATGATCGCCTTTTTCAACGCTTCCAGATCGGTCGGATCTACCCATGTAACTGTGATACGATCCTTCTTGATCATCGAGTTCATCAAGTCCCGCGTCCCCCAGTACATGATCTCAGGCGCCACCACGTGCGCGCACCCATCAAGCGTTTCCAGCAGACCAGTAATACCGGCAAGACCGGAGGCATAGAGCAAGGCATCTGCACCGTTTTCAAGTCGGGCAATAATCTCCTCGGCCTGATCGATGGTTGGATTGCCATATCGCGAATAGAGATGTTTGCCGCGCAAGCCATAGTCTTCATCGCGGGCAAATGTCGTGGCCGTATGCAGTGGCGGCACCACTGCGCCTGACGCTTCCTCAACCGAATGCAGTGCGTGGGCAGCAATCGTTTCA
Organism: Anderseniella sp.; assembly: GCA_049679775.1. Classification (GTDB taxonomy): domain Bacteria; phylum Pseudomonadota; class Alphaproteobacteria; order Rhizobiales; family Aestuariivirgaceae; genus Anderseniella. The sequence goes on along the minus strand of JBAUGO010000236.1, from coordinate 2,068 downwards.
GGCGCACGCTTGTCTTCAGACATGTTGACCGCCATTGACGTGGATTTCTGCACCAGTGACATAGGATGACGCTTCTGTGCACAAGAAGTAGATGGCCTTGGCTACTTCTTCCGGCTGACCCAGCCGCCGCAAAGGAATGGATGGTATAATCTTTTCTGTTCCCGGCGACAGGATTGATGTTTCGATTTCACCCGGCGAAATTGCATTCACACGCACACCAAGCGGGCCAAAGTCATTGGCCATTTCGCGGGTCAGTGAGGCAAGTGCAGCCTTTGATGTGGAATAGGCCGTACCCGCAAACGGATGCACTGCGCTGCCCGCAATCGAGGTTATGTTAACAACCGAGCCTTGTGCGGCTTTCAACTCATCCACAAGTCCACGCGCCAGCATGACAGGGGCAAAAAAGTTGACATTGAAAACGTGGCTCCAGGCGGCGGCACTTGTATTGAATGAGTTCATGCGAGCGCCACCTTCCAGCTTGGGAGAGATGGCAGCGTTGTTGATCAGCGCGTTCAGGCAAGAGCCTTGATCCTTCAAGCGCTGCTTCATTTCATCAATACCGCGAGCAACGTCATCCATGTCTGAAAGGTCAATCTGGATATGATCTTCCGGTCCCATTTCCCATGGGCAGTTTTCTGGAAACGGATGGCGTGAACACGTTATCACCCGCCATCCGGCAGAGGAAAACCGTTTCACAGTGGCATGGCCGATACCTCGCGATGCTCCGGTGAGAATCAACGTCTTGCGGTCGGCGTTGCTGGATCGTGTCATGGGCCTGTCGATCTCCTTTGGTGGTTCAGCAATCTATAGGCCATCCGACCTCAAGGATAAAGCCGTGTCTTGGTCCAGTGAGCAGACTCATCATCACGCTGGAAAACCACCCTGTCATGCAGGCGAAACGCGCCATCCTTCCAGAACTCTATATATACTGGCATTATCCGAAAGCCCGACCAGTGCGGTGGGCGCGGCACATTGCCTATGGCATATTTTGCTGCATACTTTGCCACCTGTTTTTCAAGAGCAAAACGGCTTTCCAGTGGTCGCGACTGTTTGGAAGCCCATGCGCCTATGCGGCTGTCTCGCGGGCGCGAATTGTAATATTCATCAGCTTCTGCATCAGAAACCTGTTCGACAGGCCCACGCACCCTCACCTGGCGGCGCAAAGATTTCCAGTGGAAACCCAGTGCAGCCTTTGGCTGACCCAGTATCTCAGTGCCCTTCTGGCTTTCAAAATTGGTGTAGAAAACAAAGCCGCGCTCATCAAACCCCTTCAACAAGGTCATGCGCACATTGGGCAAGCCATCCTTGTCCACAGTTGCCACGCTCATGGCGTTGGGGTCATTGATCTCGCTGGCTTTTGCTTCCTCCATCCAGTCTGCGAACAGTTTGAACGGATCCTCTCGTTGAGTGAAATCAGCATCATTGGTGTCAGTTGTGTTCATTCAGCCCTCAAAATCGGTTCAGATCAAAGTCTACCATGGAACGGCTTTGCCATGTCAGCCAGATCTTTTCCACCGGACAAATATTAGCTTGAATGTTTGAGGTGGACCAATTCTCTGTTTTAGTGCAAATACAGATCACTTTCTAACGGATTTACAGCAGAAAAGGTGTGGTCCATGACCCAGACGGGACAGATCATGGCCGGCAAGCGCGGACTTGTGATGGGGGTTGCCAACAACCGCTCCATCGCTTGGGGCATTGCCAAGGCAGCTCATAACCATGGCGCAGAACTTGCGTTTACCTATCAAGGCGATGCACTCGGCAAACGCGTAAAGCCGTTGGCAGAAGAGCTCGGCTCCGACATTGTGCTTCCATGTGATGTGACTGACGCTGCTTCCATGGATGCGGTTTTTGCCGAGCTGGAAAAACGTTGGGGCAAACTGGATTTCGTGGTTCATGCCATCGCTTTTGCCGACAAGGATGAATTGACAGGCCGGTATGTTGACACAAGCGAAGCCAATTTCAACAAATCCCTGAACATCTCCTGCTATTCGTTCACAGCCATTTGCGCACGAGCTGAAAAGCTGATGACAGACGGTGGGTCCTTGCTGACGCTTACCTATTATGG
>JBAUGO010000235.1:0-4959 GCA_049679775.1 Anderseniella sp. | reverse complement strand
GGTCGAATGGATCAGGCTGGATCAATGACAGCCCTGTTGCCGAGAGGCCTGGCGTCCCGATTACTGAAAAAACATGGCCAATGAAAAGCCGTCTGACAGCAAAGAAAAATCTGCATGAACGCAAACTGCGCCCTGATGATGAGATTATCTGGCATCAGGTCACACGTACTGTTGAAGCCATTAGTCGAAAGCCTTTTGAACTATCCCCCACAAATCAACCTAAGAGTCTTTCCGGTTCAGATACGGGTTCTCCTGGACGGCAAAAGAAAGCTGCAGCAAACCCGCTAACCCGCGCCGCACAGAGCGTTACCGCCAGTCAGGTAACGAACAAACCAGTAAACGGCCTTGATCGGCGTCAGCAGCAAAAGCTGGCTCGGGGCAATTTTGAAATTGAAGCTCGGATAGACCTGCATGGTCATTCGGTTGAGCAGGCCTATATGGCCTTGCGTACTTTCCTGCGCAATAACCGAGATCGAGGCAACCGCAATATTCTCGTGATTACCGGCAAGGGAGCTTCCCCCTTTACCCGGCACACGCTTCATGCACGAGATGTTTTTCATGCTCCCGAGCGGCAAGGTAAGCTTCGTCAGGAGTTTACCAGATGGATGCAGGAACCTGAATTTGCTAGTCATGTTATCGGATATCAACCTGCACATCCACGTCATGGCGGCGGTGGAGCTTTCTATGTCCGTTTGCGCCGCAAGAGTGAGCGCATATGACGCCGTTTGGTGAAAAGATAAGAACCTTGCGCAAAGCTCAGGGCGTGACCATGAAACAGATGGCTGATGCGATTGGGGTTAGTGCGCCTTATTTGTCAGCTCTTGAACACGGCAAACGCGGTCAACCGAGCTGGTATCTTGTGCAGCGTATCATCGCTTATTTCAATGTGATCTGGGATGAGGCAGAAGAAATAACCAGGCTTGCTCGCTTGTCCCATCCGCGCGTTGTCATTGATACATCTGGCTTATCACCATCAGCTACAGAGCTTGCAAACCGACTGTCTGTCGATATAGCCAAACTCAATCAGCATCAGTTGCAACAATTTCTGAACTTGCTCAACAAGGAAGATCTGAGTTCTACAAAATGAACTTTGACAAATCGGTGTTGCGCGCAAGATCGCCAATATTCTTTTCAACATATTCACGGTTGAGAACAACAGTTTCACCCGCCCGGTCAGTTGCTGTAAAACTTACGTCCTCCAGCACCCGCTCCATGATCGTTTGAAGTCTTCGTGCTCCGATATTTTCAACCGAAGCATTCACTTGTGCTGCAATGTCGGCAAGTGCTTCCACGCCATCATCTGTAATTTTCAGTGTGAGATTTTCAGTGGCCATCAAGGCGATGTATTGCTTCACCAGACTTGCCTCGGGTTCGACCAGGATGCGCTTGAAATCATCTCGACCTAGCGCCTTGAGTTCAACCCTTATTGGCAGTCGGCCTTGAAGTTCCGGTAACAAGTCGGATGGTTTGGCAACATGAAATGCGCCTGAAGCAATAAACAGGATATGATCTGTTTTAACCGGCCCGTGCTTGGTACTGACAGTTGTGCCTTCAATCAGTGGCAACAGGTCACGCTGTACACCCTCGCGACTGACGTCTGCGCCTTGCCTTTCAGCGCGAGCAGTTACCTTGTCGATTTCATCAAGAAAAACGATACCATTGTTTTCGACAGTTTCAATTGCTTCCTGAATCGTATTCTCCTGATCAATCAGCTTCTCGGTTTCTTCAGGTAGCAACACGTTGTAACTTTCACTTACCGTCATACGCCGCGTGCGCTTACGCTCGCCAAATGCCTTGCCGAGCATGTCAGACAAGTTGATCATGCCCATGGATGAGCCAGGCATGCCGGGTATTTCCATGCTGGGCATGGCACCAGCAGTATCGAGGACTTCGATCTCTATTTCCTTTTCATCGAGCTCTCCCGAACGCAACTTCTTCCTGAAGCTGTCTCTGGTAGTTTGTGATGCGTTCTCACCTACCAGAACATCCAGCACGCGGTTTTCAGCATTGGCTTGCGCTTGGGCTTCAACATCCTTGCTGCGTTTTTCCTTGGCCAGACTGATTCCGATTTCCAAAAGGTCACGGATAATCTGTTCCACGTCGCGTCCGACATATCCAACTTCTGTAAACTTGGTAGCTTCGACCTTGATAAAGGGTGCGTTGGCAAGTTTTGCCAATCGGCGGGCAATTTCAGTTTTCCCAACGCCCGTTGGACCGATCATCAAAATATTTTTTGGCATCACTTCGTCACGTAAATTGGCATCCAGTTGCTTACGCCGCCAGCGATTGCGCAAAGCAATGGCGACCATACGTTTTGCATCGTTTTGTCCAACGATATGGCGGTCAAGTTCTGACACGATTTCGCGAGGAGAAAAATCAGTCATGATGTGAACGGTATCCTGTTATTTTGTCTCTAGTTTTTCGACAGTGATGTTTTCGTTTGTGAAGACGCAAATTTCGGCGGCGATTTTCATGGCGCGCCGGGCAATTTGTTCTGCATCCATTTCGCTGTCTGCAAGAGCACGTGCAGCAGCCAGCGCAAAGTTCCCGCCTGAGCCGATCGCTATGATGCCGTTTTCAGGTTCAAGAACATCGCCTGTACCGGTCAATACCAGACTGGTTTCACTATCGGCTACGATCATCATGGCTTCAAGGCGACGTAGATATCTGTCTGTGCGCCAGTCCTTCGCCAACTCGACGCAAGCTCGCGTGAGCTGGCGTGGGTATTGCTCGAGTTTGGCCTCAAGCCGCTCAAACAATGTCATGGCATCAGCGGTTGCACCCGCAAAGCCGGCAATGACGTCTCCCTTACCCAAAGGTCTCACCTTGCGGGCATTTGACTTGATGACGGTGTTCGACAAGCTCACTTGCCCATCACCTGCAATCACCACGCTACCACCTTTTCGCACCGTGACTATTGTCGTGCCATGCCACAGGCTAGCATCTGTATTGTGTGTCATGTGTTATCCCTGAAATTCGTCGTCTGGTTGTATGTGGGATGTCGTGAGGCGAAATAAAAGCCATGTCAGGGTTAATCAAGCACATGACAGGGCCTTGCTTCATGATAATACCCTGTTAAAAGTCACCTCAGTCCAGATGTGAAGTTTGATGGAATGCTACAATGCGTAAAGCAACCATATCCCGCAAGACAAATGAAACAGACGTGTCTGTAGAAATTAATCTCGATGGAACAGGGGTTCGTTCGATCGAAACCGGCATTGGATTTCTTGATCACATGCTGGACCAGCTGTCGCGTCATTCCCTCATTGATATGACGATCAGGACCAAAGGTGACTTGCATATTGATATGCATCACACCACCGAGGATACCGGTATTGCTCTTGGACAGGCGCTATCACAGGCTCTGGGTGGCAAGAAGGGAATTCGTCGGTATGGCCATTGCTACCTTGCCATGGACGAAGCGCTGTCTCGTGCGAGCATTGATGTATCCGGCCGTCCATTTCTTGTGTGGAGGACTGAGTTCAGTGCAGACAAGATCGGTGAGATGGATACGGAATTGTTCCGAGAGTTCTTTCAGGCGTTTGCTCAAAATGCAGGCATTACCCTTCACGTTGAAACCCTTTATGGCATCAACAATCATCACATTGCAGAAAGTTGTTTCAAGGCGGTGGCGCGTGCATTGCGTGACTGCATCGAAATAGACCCCAGAATGCCAGATGCAGTGCCATCAACCAAGGGAACGCTGGGAGGGGAAAGCTGATCATGCAAACTTTTACGGTCCATCGCAAAGCCGAACTTCTGCGCCTGGATGCAGACGCAACAGGGCATGATCACTTATTCATCAAGGATGGGTTTTCCTGGATTGCCTTCCTGATCCCTTTGCCCTGGTTATTGTGGAACCGTTTATGGCTTGTCAGCATCTTGTATCTGGGTGTGATCGTGTCGATCTCGCTTTTGGGTTATATGTTTTCATTCCCGGAAGGATTGGTGATGGTCTTAAGCTTGCTGGCAAATTTGATGACTGGTCTTGAGGCAAACGATCTACGGCGCACAAGCCTTTTGAAACGCGGTTATCATGAAGTTGCAGATGTTGTTGCAGATGACAAAGAACATGCCTGTTACCGCTATTTTGCCACGCGTCACGCAATTCAATCTCAGGCTGGGTGAGCATCATGCGAGTTGCCATAGTTGACTATGGCTCGGGCAATTTGCGCTCGGCCCAAAAGTCATTTGAAAAAGCCCGCGACTTAACCGGCACCAGTTTCTCAATTGATCTTGTGAACACACCAGACGCTGTCCTCAATGCAGACAGGGTTGTGTTGCCAGGGGTCGGGGCATATCGCGACTGTCATGATGGTATCAATGCTATTGATGGCATGTGGGATGCGTTGAATGATTTTGCCTTGAAAAAGGCGCGGCCCTTCCTGGGAATTTGCGTTGGCATGCAATTGATGGCAAGTCGCGGGCTTGAACATGAGACAACGCCCGGTTTTGGCTGGATGGCAGGAGATGTGGACAAGATTGATATTGGGGACGAGAAGCTGAAGATCCCGCATATGGGTTGGAACACACTTGATGTCACCCATGATCATGAGCTCTTGAAAGCCATCAAGACAGGGCCTGATGGTCAGCACGCGTATTTTGTTCACTCTTACCACCTGCGTGCTACATCTCTTTCAGATGTTGTGGCTACTGCGCAATATGGCACAACCATTACGGCCATGGTGGCAAGAGATAATCTTGTTGGAACACAATTTCATCCTGAAAAAAGTCAGGCACTAGGCTTGCAATTGATATCGAACTTTCTGACCTGGACACCATGAGATGATTTTGTTTCCTGCAATTGATCTGAAAGAAGGCCAATGCGTTCGATTGAAACTGGGCGACATGGAACAAGCGACTGTGTTTTCAGATAGTCCAGCGGATCAGGCGCGGGCTTTTCAGGACCAGGGGTTTGAGTATCTTCATCTGGTTGACCTGAATGGTGCTTTTGAAGGT
>JBAUGO010000234.1:0-2286 GCA_049679775.1 Anderseniella sp. | reverse complement strand
ACCGCCTCGGTGCGCCCTGGCCATTCGTCCACGTCGCGCCCACACTCCGAGCCTACCCGCCACTTGAAGGCGTCAAAGCCATGCTTGTCGCGCAGAGCCACAAACCGTGCTGCTTCATGTTCCGGTGAGATGTCGCGCTTCATCGACGAGGCATAGGCGCGGATCTTGCCTGGCATACCGCCGATCAGTTCACACACTGGTTTGCCCTCCAGGCGTCCCCGTAAATCCCAAAGAGCCGTATCAAGACCCGTCATTGCCCGCCTCAAGTATGAGCCTGGAAACTTGTGCTCACGCTCTGTGATGCGGTCGAGCAGATCGTCGAAGTCATGCGTTGGCTGGCCAAGTGCATAAGGAGCAATCTGGCGATGGAAAATCTGGCAGGTAATGTCCGAGTGGTAGGTTGACACCTGACCCCAGCCAATATCCCCGGTATCCGCCGTTACTCTGGTAAAGCCAACGAACTCGTTGGTGAATGTTTCAAGCTTTACAATTTTCATGGGCTGGTTTCCTCAAGCTCTCATCCTCTCACCAGCCGGATCGAACGGCGGATCAATATTTATGCGGGCAGGGCGGCGGTGCCCCAGAATCTCGATTTCGAACATGCCCTTTGACGTATCTTCAGCCAGTTCCTTCGGGATGTAGCCTTGCGCCATCGAGGCGTCGACGAAGTGGGCATAGCCGCCCGAGGTGATCCAGCCGACAACGCGCCAGTCGCCATCGATGCGCGGGTCTGCCGGGCGCGGCATCTCCTTGCCATCGGGCGAGAAGCGATGCGCACCATACCCGTGCGGTGGGTCTATGGTGCCGTAGTCGGTCACGCCAACCTTTGCCCACACTGGCTCGTCGCCCATTACGTCGGCATCTTCTGCCTCGACAATGAAAGATACCCGGCGCAACTTGCCACCGGATGCTTTCTCTGCCGCAGCCGCTTCGCGGCCGATAAAGTCGTTCTTCGACAACTTGATAAAGCGGTCCATGCCAGCTTCATAGGGGCCGTAGATTGGGCGCAGTTCACGGAACCAGGTGGGGAAGTTCTTCTCCAGCCGCATGGACAGCAGCGCACGCATACCAAAGTCGACGATACCAAACTCTGCCCCCGCCTCCTTGATGGCCAGATAGGCCCGGCGCTGATAGGAGCTGTGCATCCAGATTTCATAGCCCAGATCGCCGGAATAGGTGATGCGGTTGATCAGGCACGGCGAACCAGCCACGTCCGCCTCTCGGAAGTCCATGAACCGGAACCCATCGTTCGAGCAATCGAAGTCCACAAGCTTCCCGAGCACATTGCGCGCATTAGGTCCGCAGATGGAAAGCCCCACCAGGTCATTGCCGAATCGCTTCACCGACACCGAACCGTCCTTCGGCAGGTGTTGTTCAAACCAGCGCATATGATACTTCTGCGCCGCAATGGAGCCCCACATCAAGAACCGCTCATCACCGGACTTGGCGATGGTGAAGTCACCGATCAGCTTGCCCGCCTCGTTCAGCATCGGCGTTAGCACAATGCGGCCCGCTTTTGGCATGGTGTTGGTCATCAACCGGCTGAGAAAGCTTTCAGCGCCAGCACCGGTTATCTCGTATTTCGCAAAGTTCGAAATCTCGGTCACGCCGACGCTCTCGCGCGTCTTGCGCACTTCGTTGCCCACATGTGTAAAGTCGTTTGCGCGGTGATAAGACGGTGTGTCGAACGCTTCATCTGCCGATGGTGCAAACCACAAGGGTGACTCAAGCCCCCACGAGTCTCCCATCACGGCGTGGTTGTTGCGCACCATGATGTCGTATAGCGGTGTTGTCTCATGTGGTCTGGCTGCAGGCAACTCCTCATTAGGGAAGCGGATCGAGAAGCGACGTGAATAGTTTTCGCGCACCTTGGCGTTGGTGTAGCGAAGCGTTGCCCACTCGCCAAAGCGGGTAACATCCATGCCCCAGATGTCGGCACCGGGATCGCCATTGACCATCCAGTTCGACAGGGCAAGGCCAACGCCACCACCCTGGCTGAACCCTGCCATCACGGCACAGGCGCACCAGAAGTTGGTCAGCCCCTGTACCGGTCCCACCAGTGGGTTGCCGTCTGGCGCGAAGGTGAACGGCCCGTTGATGATCTGTTTGATACCTGCCTTCTCGACCGCAGGATAATGCTTGAAGCCGATTTCCAGGGACGGCGCTATGCGTTCGATGTCCGGTTGCAGGAGTTCGTGGCCGAAGTTCCAGGGTGTCTCTTTCGGCGACCATGGCTTGCAGGCCTTTTCGTAGGTGCCAAGCAGGATGCCCTTGCGCTCCTGGCGG
>JBAUGO010000233.1:0-1573 GCA_049679775.1 Anderseniella sp. | reverse complement strand
GTCCTTCTGGCTGGCCTTGGTGCTGCTGGCTACTTTTCAATCTCCCATATGCACCATCAAGGACCTGCAATGACAGTTCAGGTCAAGCAGGGAAACATCAGCATTGCCGGTGTTACGGCCCGCTTTTTGCTGGCAGGGCGTCCCGGTGCCGCATTTCTCACCATTGAAAACGATGGTGAGGCAGACCGACTGGTGTCAGCAACATCTACACTATCTCCAAAAGTGGAATTGCATACTCATATCCAGGAAGATGGCGTGATGAAAATGCGGCCAGTGGAGTTTATCGAGATTCCGGCCAAAGAAACGGTTGAGTTGAAGTCAGGTGGTTATCACATCATGCTGTTTGATGTTAAAGATTTGCCTGCCAAGGGCAGCAAAATTCCCTTGACCCTTACTTTCGAGAAGGCAGGCAACTTTCAAATTGAAGCGATCGTTGGAGACGCTGATCAAACCCACACCGGTCATTGATGCCTACTGGCATTCGGTCACTGACTTTCGACATGATGGATCAATGGATTCCGGTCCATTCATACCAGGTGTTTCAAAAATCTGACCCGGATAAATAAGGTTCGGATTTCTGATTTGCGCCTTGTTGGCTTCATAAATAACCGTGTACTGAACGCCCTCCCCATATATCACCCTTGAAATTTGCCACAGGTTATTACCGGGTTGAATGACGACTTTGCCTGTTTCAGCCACAGCTGAATCAGGTGTAGCAGTTGTGTCCGTTGCAGCGGTTTGTGTTGTAGCAGTTTGTGCTGGCTCAGTACCAGACTGATTAACAGGTGCTTCAACGGGCTCAGCTGTCTGTTTTGATCCTTGAGTGATATCACTGGTGGTCGCTGGAGCTGGAGTCGGAGTTGGGTCGGTGGTTGCTGGCTGATTTGTCTGACTTTCACGCTGTGCTTGCAGACTGGCAATCCGTTCGCTCGATTCTCGGTAAAACGGCAACTCAATGCGCTCGCTTACACTGCCGTTTGAAGCCACCTGATCCGTGCGTAATGTATGCGATCCAGGCTCAATCTTATCGGTTGCTGCCAGCGCCCATGAACCCGCCCCATCAGCAATCGCTTCGCCGACAAACTTGCTGTCCACATAAACCCGAACCGTGGCACCGGGTGTTGAGCTGCCTGAAAACGTCGTGCGGCCTTGTTCATCATAATCCACAACTTCCACGTTCAAGGAGCGCTGCGGTGCAGGTGCAGTTGCAGGAGCAGGAGCAGGAGCTATTGTAGCCCCCGAGTTTGCAGTCGGCTTTGTTTCCGGTTCCTGTTTCACATTGGTTTCAGCCGTCTCGGTGGCCGTCTCGGTAGTTGTTTGAGGCACCTCTTGCGTTGTTGCAGACGATGCCACCTTATCCGGTTCGGCAATTACAGTTGGTGTTGGTGTTGGTGTTGTCTCAGCCAATGTCGGCTTTTGCAAAACCTTTGACGGCTTGGCTGTTTCGCTCAAAACGATGAGTGGTTTGGTCTGATCGCCTTCTGGTACGGTCAAAGCGATTGATTGTTGTGAACTCACTACTTTGCCGGATCGAGTGATTTCACGTAATTCAATCTTGCGGGCACCCTTTTGC
>JBAUGO010000232.1:0-2841 GCA_049679775.1 Anderseniella sp. | reverse complement strand
CCATTGTACTCGCTGCCGTTGTGTGGAATCTTGTAACCGAGCGATGACGGCCTACTCGGCCGCCACCATTTTCTCATCTCCGGCGGGTTCCACCTTGGCTGCACAGAATTTGAACTCAGGTATCTTGCCAAAGGGGTCAAGTGAGGCATTAGTCAGCAGATTGGCTGCGGCCTCAACAAAAGCGAACGGTATGAAAATCGCACCCGGTGCAACCTGATTATCCTGACGCGCCATGATGACAACCTCACCGCGGCGTGTTGAGACCTTAACCTTGTCACCAGGGCGAATACCCATCTTTGCGATGTCAGCAGCGTTCATCTGAACCACCGGCTCCGGATTGACTGCGTCAAGCACATAGGATCGCCGTGTCATGGCACCCGTATGCCAATGCTCCAGTTGGCGCCCGGTCGACAGGATAAACGGATATTCCAGATCTGGTGTTTCGTCAGGTGGCAACACCTTTGCTGGCACCATCTTGCCGAGACCTGAAGCAGTTGGGAACCGATCAGAAAACACAATATCCTGCCCAGGATGATCAGGTGCAGGGCATGGATAAGCCACAACATGCTCGGTAATCAGTCGATCCCAGGTTATATTGTCCAGTGACGGCATCGCCAATTTCATTTCAGCAAACACGTCCGCCGGGCTGTCATAAGTCCAGTTGAGACCTAGCTTGTTGGCAAGATTCTGGGTTATGGCCCAATCCTCACGTGCCTCGCCCGGTGCCTCAAGCGCCTTTCGTCCCATCTGTACCTGACGGTTTGTATTGGACACTGTGCCGTTCTTTTCAGGCCAGGCAGATGCTGGCAAAACAACGTCTGCATACATCGCTGTCTCGGTCAGGAAAATATCCTGAACTACCAAATGATCCAGCATAGCCAAGGCAGCACGGGCGTGGTTCACATCGGGATCAGACATGGCTGGGTTTTCACCCAGAATGTACATGCCGTTGATCTTGCCATCATGAATGGCATGCACAATCTCAACCACAGTCAAACCTGGTTCGGGATCAAGCTTCGCATCCCAAAGCTTCTCGAACTTTGCAAGGTTCTTTTCTTCTACAACCTTTGAATAGTCTGGAAACACCATCGGGATGAGCCCGGCATCAGACGCTCCTTGCACATTATTCTGACCGCGCAGAGGATGAAGACCGGTACCGGCACGCCCTGTCTGACCGCACATCAATGCCAACGAAATCAGGCAACGTGCGTTATCAGTTCCATGTGTGTGCTGAGATACACCCATTCCCCAGAAGATGATCGCTGCATTGGCCTTGGCATATTTGCGGGCAACAGTGCGAATTTCCTCTGCCCTTATGCCGCAGATTTCTTCCATGTCCTCTGGCTTGTAATCTGCCAGATGCTCTTTCAGCTTGTCGAAACCCTCAGCATGAGCCTGAATATATTGCTCGTCATAGAGCTTCTCCTCAACGATCACATTCATCATCGCATTAAGAAGCGAAACGTCCGCGCCGTTCTTGAACTGCAACATATGACTGGCATACCGCTTCATGGCGGTTCCACGCGGATCAAGAATAATCAGTTCAGCACCGTTTTTCGCTGCCTGCTTGAAATAGGTTGCTGCTACTGGATGGTTTTCTGTGGGATTGGCTCCGATCACAATGATGACGTCAGAATCGCGAACAGCGGTAAAAGGTGCGGTTACAGCACCTGATCCGATGGTTTCCATCAATGCAGCCACAGAAGAAGCATGGCAAAGCCTGGTACAATGATCAACATTGTTTGATCCAAAGCCAACACGCACCAGCTTCTGGAACAAATAAGCCTCTTCGTTGGAGCACTTGGCCGATCCAAAACCAGCCAGTGCCTTGCGCCCTTTGGTATCGCGAATATCCTTTAGACCCCTGGCAGCAACATCAAGTGCTTCTTCCCATGTTGCCTCACGGAAGTGCGTAAGCGGATTTGCCGGATCAACGTTGAGGCCTTTCGCCATGCCTTCCTTGCGGATCAGCGGCTTTGTCAATCGTTCAGGAGATGTGATGTAGTCAAAACCGAACCGGCCTTTTACGCACAGGCGATTTTCATTGGCTGGTCCACCCTTGCCTTCCACAAATGCAATATGTTCCTTGCCAGTCTTTTCATCAGCGCGAATGTTGTAGGTAATCTGGCAGCCAACACCACAATAAGGACAGACGCTATCGACCTTTTTGTCGGCCTTGCGGCTACCGCGACCCTTGGCGTCAACAATAGTGGACGGCATCAGCGCACCTGTTGGACAGGCCTGAACACACTCTCCACACGCAACGCAGGTTGAAGCACCCATCGGATCATCAAAGTCAAACACGATCTTCTCGTGCGGTCCTCGATAGGCCATGCCGATCACATCATTCACCTGCACTTCGCGGCACGCACGCACACACAAATTGCAGTGGATACAGGCATCCAGATTAACAGCCATCGCCGGATGAGAAATATCCGGCTTTGGTGAATTGTCACGCGGGAAACGTGACACATCCACTTCCATTGCATCCGCCCACTTCAAGAATGATGACTGATCATCATGAGCATCTTCGCGTGCAGGCTGATCAGCCATCAGCAATTCGATGACCATCTTGCGAGCCTTGCTGGATCGCTCGTTCTGCGAATTGACGATCATGCCTTCAGAAGGTTGGCGCACACATGAGGCCGCCAACACACGCTCACCTTCAATTTCAACCATACAGGCACGGCAGTTACCATCAGCGCGGTAACCCGGGGCATCTTTCCAGCACAGATGCGGGATTGTCGTGCCTTCTCGCTTGGCGACCTGCCAGATTGTTTCGCCTTCTTTTGCCTCAACCTGCTTGCCGTCGAGAGTAAAACTGATCATTTTTCCAGACAT
>JBAUGO010000231.1:0-18439 GCA_049679775.1 Anderseniella sp. | reverse complement strand
CCAAAATATCGCGGCGAAATTTTTGAAACCGTCAAGATGATCAATCGTTCAGGTACCCCGATCCTGATGGTGGAACAAAACGCCAAGCAGGCCCTGGGCATTGCAACGCGTGGATATGTTCTCGTCGATGGCAAAAACCGGTTTGAAGGAACAGGCCAGGATCTGCTCAATGATGCAGAAGTGGCAGAAATGTTCCTGGGTGGCGGCAAGGCAGCAACGCCAGCAGCCAAAAAGCCCCGTAAGACTAAATCCGGCAAGGTGGCAAGATGAGTGAATTCATCAATTTTTACCTGATCCCGGGTCTTGTGCTTGGCTCGATCTACGCGCTGGGAGCCATCGGCATCACGCTGACCTTCGGCATATTGCGCTTTGCCAATTTCGCCCACGGTGAAATCATGACCTTGGGTGTTTATATCACCTGGTCATTGATTTATCTGACCGGGCTGAGCGCTATCTGGCAGATCGTCCTCATCATCATGCCCATTGCCATGATGCTCACCATACTGTGTGCGCTGGCCATTGACCGGGTCTTCTATAAACCCTTGCGTGCCTCGCCTGTAATCATACTGGTTATTGCTTCGTTTGGCCTCATGCTCATGGTGCGTTCGGTTACCCAGTTTTCCTGGGGCGTGCAACTCAAGACAATTCTGCCAGGCATTCAGCCCCGCATGAACTGGCTTGATTTCCTCAATGTCTCAGCCAAGCATATCTGGATTGTGGTTTGTGCGTTTTTGCTCATGTACGCGGTGCATTACATGCTGACCTACACCAAGACCGGCAAGGCCATGCGGGCCATGTCGGACTCCCCTGAGCTTGCTCGCCTGACCGGCATTGATACTGAACGCGTTGTGCGCGCCACCTGGATCATGGGGGCAGGACTTGCCTGTGCGGCCGGAGTGTTTCTTGCCATCGATACCCAGGTCGAGACCATGATGGGCTTCAATCTGCTCTTGCCAATGTTTGCCGCAGCCATTCTTGGCGGTGTCGGCAAACCCTATGGTGCCATGGCTGGCGGTCTGATCATCGGCATTGCCGAGGAATTGTCGTCATATCCCTGGATTGGTGATGAGGCTCTCTTGAGCCCCGGCTACAAGCAAGGCATTGCATTCGCCATCATGATCCTGATGCTGTTGTGGAGGCCAACAGGCCTGTTCCGCGGAAAGGTGTTCTAGCTATGGATCCCGTCATTTACGGTTACATGCTCTATGTCATTTCGCTGCTCACCATGGGCGGGCTCTACGCCATTCTGGCCCTTGGCCTCAATGTGCAATGGGGTTTTACAGGCCTGTTCAATGCCGGCATTGCGGGTTTCTTTGGCATTGGCGCCTATACAGCGGCGTTCATGACAACCAACTCTCATGAGAGCCATCTGGGCGGTTTCCAGATGCCCTATCTCGTATCAGCCGCAGTTGCGATGCTGATAGCTGGCATTATTGCGTTTCTGGTCGGCAAGGTTTGCCTGAGGCTCAGGTCTGACTATCTGGCCATTGCCACTATCGGGATTGCAGAAATCTTCCGGTTGATCGTCAACAATGAAACCTGGGCAACCAATGGCGCGCGTGGCGTATCGCAAATTCCAAGACCGTTTGAAAGTCTGCCTGAACCCTGGAACCAGTTTGCATTCCTGGGTGTGGTGTTAGTCGCGCTGGCAATTGTCTACCTCATGGCCGAGACGGCGCGCAAATCTCCTTGGGGTCGGGTCATGACTGCCATTCGCGACAATGAAACGTCGGCAAAGGCGGCGGGCAAGAACATTGAGGCTTTCCGCATGGAAGGCTTCGTGATCGGGTCCATGGTGATGGCTTTGGCTGGCGCTCTGATGGCGCACTACCTCAAATTCGTCAACCCGGCCACGCTTGATCCCTTGCTGGCAACATTCATCGTCTTTGTTATGCTGATCGTGGGTGGCAGCGCCAACAACAAGGGCGCCATATTGGGGGCCTTCCTGATCTGGACCATATGGTCTGCAACCGAACTTTATGCAGCAGACCTTCTGGAGTTGTTTAATGTGCAAGACGCCGGCATCCGATCGGCTTATGTACGCATTTTCCTGATCGGGCTTTTGTTGCAGGTTTTCCTGCAAAAATTCCCGCAAGGAATACTGCCTGAAACACGCCCTTCATCGACGGGCAAAAATGAGGCATGATAATCTGGTTTTTCAGGGCAACCCAGGTGGGTTGTTCATCAGTGGAGGAGTAAGTAAGAATGACTTTAGTGAAAAAACTTGCACTGGGTGTCTGTGCTGTTGCCATGTTTGCAACTGCAGCTCACGCAGATAGCATCAAGGTTGGGTCCGCCGCTGGCGTAACCGGACCAATTGCAGAACTCGTAGCATCAATCGTCAAGGGCCGCGAACTGGCACGCGACCAGATCAATGCTGCTGGCGGATTGCTGAAAGGCGATACACTTGAACTGGTCATTGGTGATAGCGCCTGTGATCCAAAAGCATCTGTCGACGCGGTTGGCAAGCTGGTCAACGTGGAACAGGTTGTGGCTATTGTTGGCCCAAGCTGCTCAGGCGCCACCAACGCGGCTGTTCAAGCCGTGACTATTCCTGCGGGCGTGGTTGTCCTGTCAGACTCAGCAACAGCACCATCTGTTTCAGAACTCAAGGACGATGACACCGTTTACCGTGCATCCCCATCCGACGCCTATCAGGGTCTTGCCATTGCCCAACTCATCAACAAGGCGGGCCTCAAGAAAGTCGCCATGACCTATGCCAATGATGACTACAATGCTGGTATTGCTGCGGTTTTTGAAAAAGAATTCAAGGCCATGGGCGGCGAGGTCACAGGCAACCAGGCGCACGAGCCAAAGAAGGCATCATATCGCTCTGAATTGCAGACACTGACTGCAGGCGGTCCTGAAGCCATCGTCATCTTCTCCTATTATGGCTCCGGCGGCATCACCATGATCAAGAACAGCCTTGAGAACGGTTTGTTCGACAAGTTCTATGCGGCTGACGGCATGTTCGATCAGGCTGTTATCGATCAGATTGGCGCTGACAACCTGAAGGGCAAGATCTCCATCACACAAGCCTCTTCCGATACCGAAGATGCTTCATACAAGGCCTATGCAGAAGCTTACAAGGCGACCGGTGGTGATCCTGCAGCACCTTATGCAGCACACGGTTATGATGTGACCTTCCTGATGGCTCTGGCCATCGAAAAGGCTGGTGCAGCGGATCGTACCAAGATCAAGGCAGCACTGCGCGAAGTCGGCAACGCACCAGGTGAAGTTATCCGCCCTGGTGAATGGGAAAAGGCCAAGAAGATGATCGCAGAAGGCAAGGACATCAACTATGAAGGCGCATCAGGTGCCATCGAGTTTGATGCCAATGGCGACGTTGGTGGTGTATTTGCAGTGAACGTTGTCGGTGACGATGGCAAATGGGCCAAGGAACTGCTGAAATAACAATCAGTCAGGACTGAAAATGACAAGCCTGTCCGGAACATCTGTTTCGGGCAGGTTTTTTTGTGCTACAGACCTGTAATATCGCATCGTTTCTAGGGCAGGATTAAATGACAACACAGCTCACCATCAAACGCCCGGACGACTGGCACCTGCACTTGCGCGATGGTGACATGCTGAAAGGTGTTATTGCCCATTCGGCCGCTCATTTTGCCCGCGCCATCATCATGCCCAATCTGGTGCCGCCGATCATAACCCATGCCGATGCCATAGCCTACCGTGAGCGCATCATGAAAGCCTTGCCCGATGGCATGAGCTTTGAACCCCTCATGACCTTGTACCTGACCGAGACCACTAACCCCGATGACGTTGCAGACGCTCATGCATCTGGTCTGGTGAAAGCCTTGAAGCTTTACCCTGCAGGCGCCACCACAAACTCCCAGTCCGGCGTGAAGGACTTTTCCAAAGTCCAGGCTGTTCTTGAACGCATGGCCTCAATCGGGATGCCGCTTTGCGTCCATGGCGAAGTCACTGATGCTGACATTGATATATTCGATCGTGAGGCGGTTTTCATTGACCGTGTGCTTGATCCATTGCGCAAGCGCGTGCCTGAGCTGCGCGTGGTCATGGAGCATGTCACAACCCGCAATGCGGTTGAGTACATCATGGCCGATACGACCGGTAAACTTGCTGCCACAATCACAACCCACCACCTGATCATCAACCGCAATCATATTCTGGCCGGCGGTATTCGCCCGCACTATTATTGTCTGCCGGTCGCCAAACGCGAAGAGCATCGTCTGGCCTTGCGTGCTGCGGCCACATCAGCAGATGCAAGGTTTTTCCTCGGCACGGATTCAGCGCCCCATACCGATGCCAACAAGCTTCTGCCCTGCGGGTGCGCGGGTTGCTTTACGGCTCCCAATACAATGAGCCTTCTGGCGCATGTTTTTGAAGAAGAAGGCGCTCTGGACAAGCTGGAAGGGTTTGCCAGTCTGCATGGACCAGCGTTCTATCGCATGGCCGTAAATACCCGGACACTGACGTTGCAAAAGCAATCGTCACCCATTGTCATGCCTGATCATGTGGACACTGGAGCAGGACCTGTGACCGTATTCGATCCGGGCTTTGACGTGTTCTGGAAGGCCTTGCCCTGATTCTCTATGCCAGCGGCAAGCCGACATAGTTTTCTGCAATGGTTCGTGATGCTGCCTCTGATGTCCTGACATAATCAAATTCAGCACGCTGCATTTTTTGTTCAAAGGGCGAGTGATCGGGAAACCGGTGCATCAGTGTGGACAGATACCAGGAGAAGCGTTCAACCTTCCAGACCCGCGCCAGCGCATCCGCCGAGTACGTTTCAAGTCCGGTTGAGTTGCCCGTCTTGTAATGGCGCTCAAGGGCGCGATGTAAAAGTCGCACATCTGCAATGGCGAGGTTCAAGCCCTTGGCTCCCGTGGGCGGTACGATGTGGGCTGCATCTCCGGCCAGAAACAGATTGCCATGGCGCATGGGTTCGCAAACAAACGATCGCAAAGGTGCAATTGACTTTTCAATCGAGGCGCCGCGCACAAGGTTCTTTGCGGTATCAGGACCAATGCGCCGTGCCAGTTCATCCCACACCGCATCGTCCGACCAGTTTTCAGACCTATCGCTTGTTGAGCACTGAATGTAATAGCGTGACCTGGTCGGTGAGCGCATGGAGCACAAGGCAAAGCCACGCTCACCATTGGCATAGATCAGCTCATCGGAAACCGGGGGCACATCTGCCAGAATGCCAAGCCAGCCAAACGGATATACTCGTTCAAATTCACGCCTGCCATCTTGCGGAATTGTCTGGCGCGATACGCCGTGAAACCCGTCGCAACCTGCTATGAAGTCGCATTTCAGCTCATGCACCTTGCCATCAACACTATAGCGCACACTTGGGTTTGCAGATGTTACATCCACCGGCGTTACGTCTTTGGCCTCGAACACCAGCTCAGCGCCTGCCTGCAATCTGGCCTTGATCAGGTCGCGGGTCACTTCTGTCTGGCCATAGACTGTCACGGTCTTGTCGGTCAGTCCCTTGAGATCTATGCGATGGCGATCGCCTTCAAATGCCAGCTCAAAGCCGTCATGCAAAAGACCTTCATTATCCAGTCTGTCTGCCACACCAGCTTCGCGCAAGGCGCTGACAGTGCCATGCTCCAGAACACCTGCGCGAATGCGGCTTTCAACGTGTGATCTTGTCTGGCGCTCCAGGACAACAGTTTCGATGCCGCTGAGGTGCAGCAGTTGCGACAAAAGCAGGCCTGCCGGACCAGACCCGATGATTGCTACCTGTGTGGACTTAGTCATCAACCTATCGCCTTCTTGCAGACCTGTTGCGCCTGCAGGTGAAAGCCTATAGCAGGGGTGCTGGAATTACAAAACCCCATGACTGAGCCACTATGACATTGCGCATATTGTTCATATCCCACTGCTTTCCCTTGTCGGATGCGCCGATGAGCAAGATCGGCGGTATGCAGCGTGTTGGCATTGATCTTTTACACCAGCTTGAGCAACACCGCGATACCACGGTTGAAACCGTGATCCTGCGCTCTGCCCGGGAAAACGACTATCTGGGGTTTCTGCCCTTTTTGGTGCGCGCTTTTTTTACTGCACGTTCCTTGATGCAGGCAGATAAAATTGATGTGGTGCTGTTTTCTGCCATGCCATCGGCTGTGCTGGCGCCCGTTTTGTCTGGTGTTGCACGGAAAACCAGAATACCGCTTGCTGCCATATCGCATGGCCATGATGTCATTGCTCAAAACGCCCTGTATCAATGGGTGGTCCGACAGGTGCTTGACCGCCTTGATGCCATGCTGCCGGTCAGCCGCTCCACGGGAGAACAATGCCTTGAACGCGGCCTCTCGCAAGACCGGCTGTTTGTAACGCCCAATGGCATTGACCCTGACCGTTTTGGTCACAGCTATCCGGGCATTGTGATCAATCTGGTAGCGCGCCGGGCAGTGCTGGGCGAGGCGTTTCCGCAACTGGCCGAAAAGATTTCGCCTTCCAGTCTGGTCTTGTGCTCTGTCGGTCGTCAGGTCAAACGCAAGGGGCATGAATGGTTCATCCGTCATGTCATGCCTGCATTGAACCCCAATGTGCATCTGGTGCTCGGTGGCAAGGGACCGGAAACAGACAGTATTCGCCAGGCCGTAACTGACACCGGACTTCAATCGCGGGTGCACTTGCTGGGCATCGTACCTGAAGAAAAGCTCGCCAGCCTTTATACCGGTGGTGATCTTTTTGTGATGCCCAACATCAAGGTGGAAGGCGACATGGAAGGCTTCGGTGTGGTCATGCTGGAGGCAGGCCTTTGTGGCATGGCAGCTATTGCTGCACGTCTTGAAGGTATTCAGGACGTGGTCACCGATGGCAAGAACGGCTTCAATGTTGATGCCATGGACATCGCCGGATACAAGAAGCTTATTGACCGGTTTGCAGACAATCTGGACCTGCTTGATCCTTTGTACGCGTCATCAAGAGTGCACACCATCGAGACGTTCTCATGGCCGCAAATTGCTGCCCGCATCATTGATACCTTGAGCACCGTCGTCAGGCGCAAGCGCGGCCAGGTTTGACGGTCGTGACCTTAGCCGATCTGGCGACCCTTCCAGCTTGTACGCTTGCCTGAGCGCCAGCGGAAAAATGCCACCCATTGCATGCCCACCAGCACCAGCACACCAAAGGGATGAAGCAGCGCACCAAACCATGACTGGCGAAATATCATCGTCATCAGAAACCGTAGGGCCCATGGCATGAGTGCAGCGCTTACTGCCAACAGCACGATGTCTTGCGGCAGGTTCAGGAAAAACGCAATTGCCAGTGCAAATACAGGCAGAACATGACCACCGATCAGCAGTGTTGTCCACACAGGCAGCCCAATGGGAGTTGCCATGCCCTCGTGCGCGTTCTTCATCAGGCCATCAAATGTATCAGGTCCATTGGTGTACATGCGCGTGGCCGAAATATCGGTAATATCCATCAGGTCGGTGCGGTGACCCCCTTCGCGAAAATGCCGCGGCAGCATGACACCATCATGCACGCAATCCCTGATCCGTTCATGCCCGCCCGTTTTACGGTAGGCATCCATATTGACCGCAATCAATTGTCCGCAGGCAGTGGCAAACATCGACAGGTTGGTGAACTTCACACCAATGAACGGCAGATAGCCAAGCAGCACTGTATGAATGAGTGGGATCAGTGTCTTTTCCCAGAAACTACCCGTAATCTGGCGCGGAAACCCGGACAACAGTTTCAGCTTTGGCCGACGCACAAATTCTGAAGCAATGCGAGAAAGGGCATCGGGAGCCAGAGCGACATCGGCATCGAGAAATACGGCATACGGGGCTTTCGCCTGCGTGGACAAAAAATGACAGGCGTTATTCTTGCCAAGCCAGCCTTCAGGCAAGGCCCTTGTGGTCACCAGACGAAGGCGGGGGTCGCGCATGGCAAAACCTTGCACGATCTCAACCGTCTTGTCGGTCGAGCTGTCATCGGCAACGATCACTTCAAAGTTTACACCAGTTGAGGCAAGGACGGAGTCAAGCACCGGTGTTATGCGGGCTTCTTCATTGCGCGCCGGGATCAGCACTGACAATTTTGGCAAATCTGCCTCAACCTGTTTTTTCAAAGGTCGATACAAGGCCAGATTGATCAGGCCAAGCGCCGTCGGGATCAGGGCCAGCACAAATATGATCTTGATGAATAGTTCAGCCATGATCACTCATTTCTTGCGAATATCGCTGTGAGCTGCGGAGAATTTCTCACCCTTGACGAGCGCCTTCAGATAACGCCAGCCATCATAGACCGGGTTCACACCGCGCTTGCCATCTATCAAGGTATTGAACGGTGTCGGATCACGCATCATCGCTGCCTGAGCCAGCTCATCCTGGGTTGTGGCCAGTTGGATTTCGAGAAAGGATTTCCACTCATCGCTTGTTTTGCTGAATTCTCTTGTATCAATTTGTGGTGCAAATTTCAGAAGAATTTCCGAGCGTGGCTCATCCCAGAATACAAACTCGCTGGCAAAGGGTTGCAGGATTGCTCCGCACTCTGATGCCAGTTTGGCAAGGCCAGCCTTGAATTCAACAGGGCGTGCGCGGGGATCTGTAAACTGCCCTTGAGGGGTAATCAGCAAGGCCTTGGCTGGTTGCGCCAAAAGCCCTCGCGATATCTGCATGAAGCGGGCAGCACCGCGAGCCGAGCCTTGCTCGACCCCGAATACGCCAATCTTCTTCATGAAATTGTATTTGACCAATGCCTCGGCATCCATCGGGCCGAACGGCATGTGATGGGGAGCATAGTTTTGGGACACCAATATCATGATCAGCGGGTCATACCAGCCTGGATGATTGGAAAAAAAGATCACGGAACGATCTTGCGCAATGGCTTGAGGCCCTTCACCCAAAACGCGAACCGCATTGAATTTCTTTGCCATCATGCGAACGATATAGCGGCCAAACAGGCGTGAGACCGTTGGTGAAAACTGCCCGATAACCTCTTGCGCTGCCTTGTCGTTACGGTTTTCCATCAACCTGTTTCAGGGCCTTTTCTATATGTTCGCGCGCTCGATGCGGCGACGGATATTATATGGCAATATCCTGCTGCAGCAAATCACTGGATATGCGAGCAGATTCAAATATCACCGGCAGGCCAGAGCCAGGGTGTGTACCGCCACCAACAAGATAGACACGCTCAAGGTCTTCATACCTGTTGTGAGGACGGAAACATAGCATCTGTGTCAGGTTGTGGCTGAGATTAAAGGTTGCACCCTTGTAGATATGCATGTCGGCTTCCCAGTCATCAGGTGTCACGACCTTTTCATAGCGAATGCGGCTGCGAATGTCCGGCACCCCGGCTAGTTCAAGCCGGTCCAAGGTCTTCTCCCGGAACGATGCGGCTTCCTTTTTCCAGTCAATATTGGCAGTGCGGTGCGGTACAGGAACCAGCACATAAAGGGTGGAGTGCCCTTTGGGGGCCAGTGTGTCATCAGTGATTGACGCATTCTGGAGATAGTAGGACGGATCCTTGGGGAGAACCTTGCGCTCCTGGATATCGTCGATATTACCTTCAAAGTCATCCGCCAGCACGATGGTGTGGTGAGGGACATTATCAAGTCTGCCTTCAATGCCGAGATAGAGCATGAAGGTCGAGCAGGAAAACTCCTGGGCCTCAATTTTCTTGTCGTTCCACTTCTTGCGCATTTCATTGGGCACAAGCTTTGGCAGAACATGGGCAAAATCTGCGTTCACCACCAGCCCGTCGAGGTCATACTGGCCCTTGTTCGTGGTCACGGACCTGGCTTTCTTGCCATCAAACTGAATGCTGGTGACTTCTTCTTCGAGAAGCACTTTCACACCCATTTCGGCTGCAATCTCCCCCATGCGCATCATTACTGCGTTGCATCCACCAATTGGGTGCCAGATGCCGTATTCATGTTCAAGAAAAGCCAGGATGGTGAACAGGGACGGACACTTGAACGGTGACATGCCGAGATATTTTGCCTGGAACGAAAAGGCGCGACGCACGCGTGGATCCTTGAAGTAGCGATTGAGATCGGCTTCAAGTGACATGTGCGGGCTCAGGCGCGGCAATGCCTTGAGGACGTTGGGCCGCATGAAGTCGGCCATGGACAGGAACGGATTTTCCAGAACACCACGGAACACATCCAGCTTCTTGCGGTTGTCTTTCATGTAGCGATCAAGGTTTTCTGCATCTGCTGGAGACAGCTTGGCGATTTCAGCCTTCATTGCTTCTTCACCTGACACCACATCCAGGTGACCGCCAGCTTCGTGCACGACACGGTACATGGGGTCGATACGTTTGATCGGTACTTCGCGCCACAGGTCATAGCCACAGTACGTGAAGATTTCAGACAGGATACGCGGATACAAGAAGAAGGTCGGGCCGATGTCAAAGCGGTATCCGTCTTCCTCAATCACACCAGTGCGCCCTCCGACCTTGGATTGGCGCTCAATCAGCGTAACATCATAGCCTTTGCGCTTGAGTATCATGGCTGTTGATAGGCCGCCGGGACCAGCGCCAATAATGACGATATGAGGAGGAGTGGCTGACATGTGAAACCTTGTAACTATCTCTATGAGGCGTCAAACACGCATCATGTGAATGCGAAGGCTTCCGCATGATTGCTGTCTGGCTGTGATGGCTTAATAAAGGTTCGCAAGACATTTTAGAACCCTAAAACCAGTACGACAAAGCGCCGCTACCGGATTATCCCCAGACTCTGCGGGTTTCCTGAGAAGTTCGGGCGGGTTCGGGTTTCTTTTTGGGCTTAAACCAGTTACCTATCATGGCTTAAACACGACATGCCGCAGCCTTGCTGGCCGCGCTTGTACAATTAAGGGTGCAGTCTGCATTCATGCTGGCGATTTCTGTCAAGAACCTGCTCAAATCCTATGATGGCAAAATCGCCGTCAACGGGATTTCGTTTGATGTCAAAAAGGGTGAGACATTTGCCCTGCTGGGACCTAACGGAGCCGGTAAAA
Organism: Anderseniella sp.; assembly: GCA_049679775.1. Taxonomy (GTDB): domain Bacteria; phylum Pseudomonadota; class Alphaproteobacteria; order Rhizobiales; family Aestuariivirgaceae; genus Anderseniella. The sequence continues at coordinate 7,490 of JBAUGO010000231.1, read as the reverse complement.
CCAGCACGATCGAAATTCTGGAAGGCTAACGCAAGGCAGACTCTGGCGATATTTCCGTGCTTGGTCTTGTCCCGCAAACCAATGGCGGTGAACTTCGCCGCCGTATTGGTCTTGTCCTGCAAACCACCGCGCTTGAACCTGAGCTTACCATTTCAGAAACCCTGACCGCCTTTGCCAGGCTTTATCCTGCTGCGCGTGACCAGAACTCTGTGCTTTTGGATGTGGATCTCGCACACCTGAAAGATACGCGCGTTGGCAATTTGTCAGGCGGGCAAAAGCGGCGACTTGAAATCGCACTGGGAATTATCGGCGATCCCGAGCTTGTTTTTCTGGATGAGCCGACCACGGGTCTCGACCCGGAAGCGAGACGCAAGATCTGGACCCTGATCAAACGCCTCAATGCCGGTGGGTGCACCATAGTCCTGTCATCACATTACATGGATGAAGTGCAGGCCCTGTCCAACCATATGGCCATCATGGTCAACGGCCATATCGTGGCCGAAGGCAGACCTGACGATTTGCAACGTACCCATTGCAGGCACACCACCATCCGCCTTGATACCAATGGTACCTTGCCAACCGATCTGCCTGCAAATCTGAAAAAGATCGCCAACCTGAAAAACGGCCAGCTTGAGATCATAGTTGAAGATCCAACTGTTGCGCTGGCAAGCCTGAGCCATTGGGCCAGCAAGGGTGGCAATGACCTGAGCTCTATTTCGGTTACGCCTCAAAGCCTGGAAGACATTTACCTTGAGCTTGCATCCAGTCCACTTCAGCCCACCGGAGACAGTGCATGATGTTGTGGAATGAGGCATGTCATCAATTGCGGTTGTTTTCGCGCAGGCCCGCTGCCGTGTTCTTTGTCATCGCCATGCCGCTGGTGCTCCTGATTGTGCTGACACAGCTTTTCGGTAATGAAAAGATCGAGGGCCTTGGTCTCAATACAGCACAATTCTACACCCCTGCCCTTGCCGTGTTTGGCGTGGTCATGGCCTGCTTCACATATCTGTCGGTTTCAACTGCAGCCGCGCGAGACCTTGGCATACTCAAGCGCATCCGCGGTACACCAATGCCGCCATGGGTTTATATTTGCGCCCGCATTCTGGCCGTATCCGTTATTGCGTTCACATCGCTTGTACTTGTCATTGCAACCGGTGCCATCGTGTTTGGGGTCGAGATCATCTGGGACCGGATGCCCGCTGCCCTTGTTATGGCTGTCGCCGGTGCGATGTGTTTTGCCTCGCTCGGCATGATGGTCACGGCCGTGTTTCGTTCCAGCGAAACCGTTCAGGCCGCCAGCAGCGCCGCCATCATGCCGTTGGCCTTTGTCTCCGACATCTTTGTCAGGCCAAGCACGGAAACATCTGCCTGGGTGCCCTTCATAGGTAACCTGTTTCCGCTCAGGCATTTTTCGGTCGGCTTCCAGCGTGCCTTTGACTATGCCTATGAGGGTCATGGTTTTGCCATGCCTGATTCTGATGGGGTTATATATTCAATTCTGCCGCACCTGGGCGTGATGGCCTTGTGGGGCGTAGGTGCTGCGCTCATTGCCATCCGGTATTTCCATTGGGAAGCACGCGCAACCTGACCATAGAGGTTCGCGCTGACAAGAAGGTAGGGCACGCCTCATGAGCTCACAACCAGACAAAGATGATCATGTAGTGATCACCGATGGGCGCCAGTCTCCCACCGCCGCTGCGGTTCAGCGCGGCACATCACGCATGTTGTACCGGGCAGGTTTTGCCAGCGTGTGTGAGTTGACATTATCCACACGCAGGCGTGCTGACATTCTTGCCATCAATACCAAAGGTGAAATCTGGATTGTGGAAATCAAGTCTTCACCAGCAGATTATATGTCCGATCACAAATGGCGTGAATATATGGACTATTGCGACAGGTTCTTTTTTGCCATACCCGCTGATATGGACCCTGGCCTGATTGACACGGACGCAGGCCTCATAATAGCGGATGCTTATGGTGCTGAAATCATGCGCTCAAGTGAAGAGGCCAAACTGTCTCCCGCCCGCCGCAAGGCCGTGACCTTGCTGACAGCCAGAACAACTGCCCTTCGGTTGCAGTTTGCAGCAGACCCCAAAGCGCTGGGCAAGGGATTGTAATTTATTTGGGAGCGCGCTTTGCCAGAATGCGCTGCAAGGTGCGCCTGTGCATGTTGAGCCGGCGTGCGGTTTCAGACACATTGCGATTGCACAGTTCATAAACCCGTTGAATATGCTCCCAGCGCACGCGGTCTGCTGACATCGGATTTTCCGGCAAGGCAGCGCGCGAATCTGTTTGCGCCATCAAGGCACCATAGACAGCATCGGCATCAGCGGGCTTGGACAAATAATCAGCCGCCCCGATTTTCACCGCCGACACAGCCGTAGCAATATTGCCATATCCGGTCAGGACAACAGCGCGTGCGCTCGGATTGACGGCGTGCAGCGCTTCCACCACATCCAGCCCGTTGCCATCTTCCAGGCGCAGGTCAACCACTGCATAATAGGGTGGATCGCGCTTCACTTCTGCAAGCGCCTCTGCCACCGACTGGGACATGCGAACCTCAAATCCGCGGGTTTCCATGGCGCGCCCAAGCCGTTGCAGGAACGGGCGGTCATCATCCACCAGCAAAAGCGATTTAGGTCCATCGATTTGAGTGTCTGTCATGTGTAACTTTCCCAGCCAGGCTGCCGACCTGTATCGGCGGTATGAGTGTATCACCTAAATATTCATTTAGGCAATTTGACCCAGCTAAAGGTAAATCACAAGTCAAACCGGTTTTTTTGCCGGTACCTCCAGCACTTCACGTGGCCAGACAATACGCACCACTGCACCAGTTTCAGGTTCAGGCCTGTTGGCCAGGTTCACCTGAGCGACAGACCTTTCAAGCAGTGTCTTGGATATGAAAAAGCCAAGCCCCATGCCCCCATGCCCGTCGCGTCGTGTCGGGCCTTCGCTGCCATATCGGCTACGGCTGGTAATATAGGGATCACCCAGACGGTTCATAACAGTTTGCGCAAAGCCTGCTCCGTCATCGGATATGGTCAGGCTGATTTGCTCCAGCGACCAGGAAATGCGCACTGTCACTTTTGTCTTGGCGAAGTCGACTGCATTTTCCATGAGATTGACCATGGCATACTTGATGGCCGTATTGCGTACCAGCACAGGTTCCGGCAACGGGTTTCCTTGTCGATCGGTCTTGGGCTGTACATCAAACAGAATGGCAACATCAGGTGCGTTGAGCGGATCGGCAACCTCCTCTGCGAGTTCGGTCATGCGCACGTGCTGCAACATGGCATCAGACTGGTTATCGCGTTTGGTCAGGCGAGACAGGATTTCACGGCATCGTTCAGACTGCGACACAAGAAGATCCAGGTCTTCACCATGATAGCCTTCGAGTTTCAGCTCATGTTTCAGTTCCTTTGCAACAAGGACGATCGTTGCCAGGGGTGTACCAAGCTCGTGTGCCGCTGCGGCCGCCAGACCATCGAGGGCAGATAATTGCTGTTCATGCGCAAGTGCAACTTCCGTTGCCCCCAACGCATTGGCCATTTCTCGCGCCTCGCTTGCCACGCGATGGACATACAGGGTTGAAAAGATGATGCCGCACAAGATGGCCGCCCAGATCGCCGTCTTGTACAGGTTGGGCAACACAAAGGGATCGTCGCCATACCAGGGCAAGGGCATGTGAAATACAGCCAGTAATGATGCCAGCAATATCGCAAGTCCACCCAGCAGGAAAGTTCGTGCATAGCTTAATGTGGCCGCCGAGACAGTCACTGGCACGATGAAAAGAAACGCAAACGGATTGGACAAGCCACCGGTCAGATACAACAAGGCTGCAAGCTGGATCGTGTCATAAGCCAATAGCAAGGATGCGTAGCGCTCATGCAGTCTGGCGGACACACTCCAGCTCAGGGACAATGCTATGTTGACCCAGGCTGACAGCACAATAAAGCCCAGGCAAAACCAGATTGGCAGATCAAAGCCAAAACCGAAATACACCCACAATATCGCCAGCGTCTGTCCTGCAACGGCCAGCCAGCGCAACCTGATCGTGGTGCGAAGGCGCATGCCGTCATGAGTGAAGATGGTGCCTGAGCCCTCGTTTGCCCCTCGGCCCTTGCGACCGGTCACATTGGAAATCACGTTTGTTACCACATTCGACACTTGTAGCTTTTCCTTCATGTCAGTCATTGAATATGCAAGGAGCTGATCATCGTTCAGGCCAGGCGTCATAAAAGCCAGTGACCACACTCACCCCATTGTGACGGTGTGTCACTATCCATTTGTGTTGAGGCACGTTAGTAAATCCCTCATGAGAAAATCAACTAAGATCGTGGCCTTTACGACACTGTTGCTGGCATGTGCCATCGGCTTGAGCGCGCTGTTCATGTCAAGGTCAACACTGTCACCTCAGGTGACCAGCTCCGGTACGGCGCTGGTTGGTGGGGCTTTTGACGTCACCAATCACCTTGGCCAGCCCGTGAGTGACAAGGATTTTCTGGGCAAACACACGCTTTATTATTTCGGCTACACCTTCTGTCCAGATATTTGCCCCGCTGAACTTCAGGTATTGTCCGCAGCCCTTCTTGACGTGGAGCAGGCCAAAGACCGCTTCAATCTGGTTTTCGTCACCATTGACCCAAAGCGTGACACTCCAGAAATCATGAAGGACTACGTTTCCAATTTTTGGCCCGGTACCATTGGGTTGACCGGGTCAGATGCGGATATTCGCAAGATCGCCTCGGCATTCAGGGTCTATTACAACAAGGTCGACAATGGGGATGCTGCGTCCGACCAATATCTCATGGATCATTCCAGCATCACCTATCTCATGGGGCCTGACGGCAAATTTGTTCGCCATTTCGCCTATGGCACATCAGTTGCCGACATCAGCAAGGCTTTGACCGAAGCTCTGGCCAGCGCACACTAGGGACCTGACCCAAGGGTAGAACGGCCTGAAAACTGCCATTGCACAGTTTGCAAAACGTGTTATGCTGCACTGCAATATGTCTTTTTCCGTATGGATGACTGGCGGCCTGAATGCTTTATTTGATGTATGAAATGAACCACGTTGCTTTTGCGCCGTGGAGAATGGCCGCCAAGTACGGCCATCAGTTCTGGACAACCGACACCAACCCGCTGGCAGACACCGAGTTTGGCCGTTCCATCTCAGCTTCGCTGGGCATGTTTGAGCGCCTCACACGACGCTATGGCAAGCCTGAATTTGGCATCAAGTCTATCGAATTTGCAGGTCGCCCTGTTGCGGTGAGCGAAGAGATCGTCTGGCAAAAGCCGTTCTGTAACCTGCTTAATTTCAAGCGCGACTTTAAAGGTGTAAAAACCTCAGACCTGCATCATCAGAAAATACTCATCGTTGCGCCCATGTCAGGCCACTACGCCACCTTGCTGCGCGGTACGGTTGAAGACATGCTGCCGCATGGCGATGTTTATATCACTGACTGGGCAGATGCGCGTGACGTTCCCTTGTCACAAGGCAGCTTCGATCTGGATGACTATATCGATTATGTCATCGACATGATCCAGCACCTTGGTGAAGGTGTTCAGGTCATGGCTGTGTGCCAGCCGACTGTTCCTGTACTGGCCGCGGTCTCGCTCATGCATCAACGCAAGGACAAGTGCATACCATCCTCCATGATCTTGATGGGTGGTCCTATTGATACCCGCAAGAACCCGACCGCTGTAAACGAGCTTGCAACAGAACGTGGCACTGAATGGTTCAAGCGCAATGTTCTCGTGCGTGTACCTGCACCAAACAAGGGTTTCATGCGCAAGGTCTATCCCGGCTTTCTGCAACTGACAGGCTTTATGACCATGAACCTGGACCGTCACATGGATGCGCATCGTGATCTGTTCTGGCACCTGGTTGAAGGTGATGGAGACTCGGCTGAAAAGCAGGAAGATTTCTACGATGAGTACATGTCCGTCATGGACCTGACGGCCGAGTTTTATGTTCAGACCGTGGACAGGGTATTCGTAAAGCAGGCGCTGCCCAAGGGAGAGTTCATGTATCGTGACACTCTGATCACCCCATCGGCGATAGAGCACACGGCACTGATGACGGTTGAAGGCGAGCGTGATGATATTTCAGGCGTGGGCCAATCAGAAGCAGCGCACCAATTGTGCACCAGCTTGAGCGCGGACATGCGTGATCACCACCTCCAGGAAAAGGTTGGTCATTACGGTGTATTCAATGGTTCACGCTTCCGTGCCCACATCGTCCCGCGCATAGTTGACTTCATGCACAAGCATGCTGCCGCTGCCCCATCGAAAAAGAAAAAGATCGCCTGAACCCAAATCAGGTTCTGCCAGCATCTTCCTGCGCACGCGTGAGTGTGCGAACGGATTGAAATGGGTGAAGCCTTCTGTCACCTTTGCTGCATGAGTTTCACGCAACGAATCACACCGGCTGAGCGATGCCTGTTCCATCCCTGAAACGATTGTTGTCACGCAAACCCCAGGTGGAAGACATCAGTGCGCCTGACGCCGTGCTGATTGACGGGCGCAGTGTGGCTGTGCGCTACCGTGGCAATGCCAAGGCCCGACGCATCATCATGCGGATGGAAAAGGATGGGCACGGGATCGTGCTGACCTTGCCATCCGGCACAAGCAAACAAGCTGCCCATGAATTTGCCGTGTCTCAGGGTGCGTGGATATGGCAGCGGCTTGCTCCGCTTGATCAACCCAAGTCCATTTCAGAGATTGAAGGAACCGCCATACAGATCCGCGGCGTGGCCCATGAGATCAGGTTTCTGGAAGGCCGCGGGGTGCCGGTGCACATTCGGGATCTGCCGGCGCCACAATTGATGGTGCGCGGAGAGACTGCTCACATGCAACGGCGCATTTCGGATTTTCTGAAACGTCAGGCGCGCGATGATCTGGAACGGTCGTCTCGACACTATGCCGAGGCCATGGGTGTTGCCTTCAAGCAATTGACCGTGCGCGACACCACCAGCAGATGGGGCTCATGCTCCAGCACCGGCACCTTGTCCTATTCGTGGCGGTTGATCATGGCGCCGCCAAAGGTGCTCGACTATGTGTGCGCACACGAGGTTGCACACATTCTCGAGATGAACCACGGGCCGGATTTTTGGGAGTTGGTTTACCGTCATTGCGCACACACCGACATGGCGCGAAAATGGCTGCGAAAAAGCGGACATACGCTGCACAAAATGCCTATTTAAGGAAACCAAAGGGCGAATAACGGAACACTAAAGCAAAATAAAGGGCTACTTGGATTGCAGCAATTGCTCCTGGCGGCGTTTATTTTTGGCTTTTTCAACTTGCCGGGCAGGCTTGAGTTCAATTTTTGGTTGTGGTTCTGGTTCTGAATTCGAGAAAATATTTCGCAGGCTATCCACAAATCCACCGCCATCATTTTGTGTGTTTTCTGCAGGCAGCGGGGCATAGGCAATTGCCGGTTCATCAGGTTGGTAGGAGCCCGGCAATGGCACTGCTTCCAGTTGGGC